>CAYMGH010000001.1:0-20758 GCA_964389935.1 uncultured Gammaproteobacteria bacterium
ATTGAAAGTGAAATTTTTGTAGTTGACAACAATTCATCTGATGGTACTGTTTCTTTAATCAAGACAAAATATAAATGGGTAAAATTGATTGAAAACAAAAGTAACCTTGGTTTTTCCAAAGCGAACAACATTGCCATCAAAAAAGCAAAAGGCAAATATTTACTAATTCTAAATCCGGACACAAAAGTTAACAAAGACACTTTCGCCAAAATGATTAAATTTATGCAGTCGCGCAGTGAAATTGCTGTCGCAACTTGTAGAGTGGAGCTGCCAAGCGGTAATCTGGATAAAGATTGTCGCCGTCGCTTCCCGACTCCCTGGAGAGCTTTTACGCACTTCACAGGATTATCAAAAATTTTTGCCGGTTCTAAATTATTTGACCAGTATCAAATGGGGTACGTTGCGGAAAATATTGAACACGAAATCGATTCCTGTGTTGGCGCTTTTATGTTTGTTAGAGCATCAGCAATTAAAAAAGTTGGCTTATTCGATGAAGATTTTTTCTTTTACGGTGAAGATCTAGACTGGTGTTGGCGCTTTAGGCAGGCAGGTTTCAAAATTGTCTATACACCAATTACCAAAATCATTCACTATAAAGGCGCCGCTTCCGGTATCAAACCACCTTCGATGCATTTATCGAAAGCAACTTTCGAATCTAAAACAAAAGCAATCAAAGAATCAACCCGAGCCATGGAGCTTTTTTACAAAAAACATTATTTTGACAAGTATCCCAGAATATTAACTTGGCTGGTAATATCGTCTGTTAAGTTCCTCGGACGAGTTAGGCTATTCAAGATAGAACACAGTCTATGAAAATTGGCATTGACGCAAGATTTGTTGGTCCAGAAGGGACAGGAATTGGTAAATACACAGAAAAGCTAATCGAAAACCTCCAGAAAATCGATTCTAAAAATACATATTCAATTTTTCTTAAAGAGTCTAACTGGAATTTACTAAAACTAACAAGTAAAAATTTCCAAAAAGTTTTGGCAGACGTTTCATGGTACTCGCTTTCTGAGCAGGTGAAAATGCCCAATATCTACAGCAAAGAAAAGCTTGATTTGCTACATGTTCCGCATTTTAATGTTCCAATTCTCTACAATGGCAAATTTGTGGTTACAATTCATGATTTAATACACCAGCAATTTTCCCAAACCTCAGCAACAACCAGAAACGCTTTGGCATTTAGAATAAAAAAACTAGGCTACAAAAAAATAATTGACCATGCTATTTACAAATCCCAAAAAATTATCACACCGTCAAACTTTGTAAAAGGTCAAGTTATCAAAACATATGGCATAGCTCCTTCTAAAATTGCTGTTACTTACGAAGCGGCTGAAGAAGAATATTTCCGCTCCACCCGTCATTCTGATCGCAGCGAAGGATCCCAACCATTAATCATTTATGTTGGCAATGCTTACCCTCACAAAAATCTGAATAATCTACTCGACGCTTTTGAAATACTTATCACTTATCACTCCCACCAAAGGCGAGGCTCGCCAAAGGCGGCATCACTCATCACTAAACTCGTCCTAGTTTGTCCAAGAGACGTTTTTTCCCAACGTCTGGAGCATTTACTCGAAGAAAAAGGTTTACAGGAGGAAGTAGAGCTGATGGGGTATAAAAAGGCTAATGAGCTTGTCAGCATTTTTCGAAAATCGGCAGCCTACGTATCAGCATCTCTTTCGGAAGGATTTGGAATTCCGGGACTAAATGCTATGGCAGCACAAATACCCGTAATCTGTTCAGATATACCGACATTCAAAGAAATTTATAGTGACGCAGCTTTATATTTTGATCCCGTGAGCGCAAAAGACATTGCCGAAAAGATTAAAAAAGTTCTAAATGATCACAAAACGAGGTCGGACCTCGTTGAGAAAGGGCAGAAGCAGGTCAAAAAATATTCCTGGTCCAAAATGGCCCAGGAAACTTTGAAAATCTATGAATCAACAAGATAGTTGAGATTGTTTTACTATGATGATTCGTATTATCGTAGTAAAATTTTAATAGCCCTCAATTTTTTTTATAGCACTTGCAACTTTTCTGTCAATTAACTAAAAAGTTGCGCTTGATGCCTTGACAATTAATTGAGTCTTGTTATAACATTGTTAGTACAATGATTCAAAAAATTATCAGGGTAGGCAATTCGGCAGCAGTCTCTATCCCCAAAAAGTTACTTGAGGAAAAAAACCTCAAAATCGGGGATTTAGCAGAGGTTGATATACAGCCCAAAGTATCTCACAAAAAAATGGCTCTTACACCTGAATTCTTAAAGTGGGTTGATAAGTATATAGATAATAATCGCCCCGCCCTCAAAGAGCTTGCCTCCAAATGATCAAATATCCCTCCCTGGAGGAAGTTGTTGCTATCCACTTTAGGATTACAGAAAAAACAGGCGGGTCTCAAGGTGTTAGGGATTGGGATCTACTATCCTCAGCACTAGGTCGCCCTCAAGCAACATTTGGTGGAGAAGATTTATATGCAGATATTTATGTAAAGGCAGCCGCATTAGTTCAATCACTATCTTCAAATCATCCATTTGTTGACGGCAATAAAAGAACTGCCATAGCAACAATAGAATACTTTTTGTATTTAAACGAAATTGAAATAAAAGCAACTCAAAGAGAAAAAGTCGATTTTGCTTTATGGGCAGAGAATAAAAAGCCGACTCTTGAGGGAATTGCTTCTTGGATCAAAAAACACACAAAATAATTTCAAAAAAACGTCACAACCAAGTTTGTAACTTGCTATAGTCTTTCCATGAAAGTAGCCCTCGTACATTACAATCCTGAGCTTTGTCGAAGGATGATGGTTTCAATCTAGAAGGTTTTTGTTTGGGCTATGGAGACCTGCCTCGACTGGCAAGGCGGGTAAGACATTTGACACTATACCTGACAAGTTTTTGTGTCAATATATCAAATCCTTATAACGGTACTTGACAACCCCCCCCCCCGCTTATATGCTTGAATTATGACATCTGTTCAACAGATTTCAGCTAAGTTCCTCTTAGCTCTGCTGGCGATTTTAGTTTTAGCTTTTATTTGGGTTTACCCTGCTCTGGCGGCTTTACCCCGAACTCAAACAGTTTATGAAACTACTGGTCAAGGTGTGGATGTTATACCTTATGTAAGATCGGATAAGCACGCAATATTTGTCGACTTCGAGCATCGAAATTTCGATAACATCGAATATATTTATTACAACCTAAACTACGATACTGACGAACCAGGGAAAATCAGAGGAGTGGAAGGCAGTTTTATTCCTTCCCAAAAAGAGTACAGCGGCCATTTCGATGGCAAACCATACTTTAGACACGAATTACTCTTTGGAACATGCTCAAAAAATGTTTGCAAATATGATAGAGGTGTCAGAAACGTAAAATTGACTGTTAATACTAATTATTTAACTGGGCAAGTTGATCAGTACACTAAAGCCTTAACTTTCCCTCAAGACCAATTCTAGCTTTAATACTTATATACTGGTCCCTCACTCGCGTCAAAACGTTCTTGTGTACCACTTTTGGCACTACTGGTAAATTCAAAAGTCTGTCTTATAAACTCCGCAGTAGCTTGCAAGGCTTGAGATTCGGTTTCACTTGCGCCATTTGTGTCAGCTTTAACCTCGAAACTACCATTTTTGCCTGTAACGACCACCTTGCCCTTATTTGATTTGGGAGTAAGATAAACAGATTCTCCTTGCCAGCTATAGCTATAGCCAACAGGATACGCAAATCTATAACCATAATCGGCATTCTCAAAAATTGAATATCTTGGAGCAAATTCGCCGAGTGATATACCCCTTTCCTTTTCATAAACCTCTTTAAGTTTCTCAGCTGCCTCAGGATTGCTGTCTAAACTAGATTGGGGCGTTTCCGTATTTTTACTAGGAACGTTCGGTTTATTAAGCGCTGTTTTCCCTAATGCAGCTAGAATGAATAACACAAGTACAATAAAAATTATCTTTTTTGGTGATAAACGGTTGGCTTGTTGAACAGTTGGCAGAGATAATTTTTGGGCAGTCTTATCTTTGTGTGAGTTTGCTTTTAGTTGAGAAGAAAGTGTTTTAGGTCTTCTCGTTCCTAGTTTTTTTCTTGCCATTTATTTACTATTATATCCTCTTAAAATCTTTTTGTATCTAATGAAATTGGTGCTAAAGAGGAGGCTTGTGAAAACGAAACTACAGGATAGTCTGAATAGGGGAGTTGAGGTTGAAAATCCTGAGTTTATCGAAGGACCAAAGATCCTGAGCTTCTCGAAGGGCTAAATTCCAAAACTAACAATTCTTCAGTCAAGTTACTTGTGAAGTTAAAATCTATATAATAGCTTCACGTCGCACGATATGTAAAATGAGGTATAATAGGTTCAAATGGGTAGCACAATTACAAACAGAAGTTTATTAAAAGCCTTTAGGCGTTACAGACAACGCTATATGGCTAGTGGTAAAAAACCCAATATTAAAAAATTATTTGCTAACGATCTTTATCACACAACACGTTTGGAAGGAGAAAAGATAACCAAAAAAGAAGCTAAAATTTTAACAGGCAAGTTCGTAGTATAATCCACTTAATGAAAAAGCAAAAATTCGCCAAAGTCTTGAAGTACACAGTGGTCTTTGAACCCTCAGAAGAGGGCGGATATGTGGCATCCGTGCCTGTTCTGCCGGGTTGCTTAAGTCAAGGGGAGACTTTTGAGGAGACAGCAAAGATGATCAAAGATGCAATCTCTGGTTACTTGGCTGTTCTTAAGGAAAAAGGCGAGGAGATCCCCAAGGAGTCTGGAGAAGTTGTTATCTCCAAAGTCGAAGTCTACGGACCCAGTCTTTAAAAATGCCTAAGCTCCCAATAATTATGCCTAACAAAGTAGTTAAGGCATTAAAAAGGGCGGGTTTTGTCAAAGCAAGACAAACTGGAAGTCATCTTATATTGTGGCATCCAGAATCCAAAACAACAGTTTCAATTCCAATTCACCCAAGAACACTCAAGAAAGGTTTGCTTTCAGGAATTATTAAAGAGTCAAACCTAACTTTGGAAGAATTCCTCAAACTGCTTTAGTATGCCCTCTTTTCTGAAAGAAAATAAGTCTTACTATCAACCCAAAGTAGCCCTTGTACATGATGACTTCAATCTATTACTATTTTTGTTTAGGTTGTGAGGATAGGACGAACTCCACTGTACATGAACCAAATTTTAATGTCAATAAACAAATTAACTCAAAATTGCTACAATCCGACTTAGATGGCAAATATAAACGCTCCAAGCATCGAGTATTTTGAGAGCTTCGCGGCAGAGGTACAAAGTAAATTTGAGAGAGTGAAGAGACTCACTTCGAATAAATCTGCATCAGGAGATTATCACGAGGAGGTAATAAGGACAATTCTTCGAAACTTCTTGACTAAACGGTTTTCAGTAAAAAACGGGTTCATATTCAAAAGCGAAGATGAAATCAGCAATCAAGTCGATATTCTAATAATTGATGAAAATTCTCCTGCAGCATATTTGTTTCAAGAAGGAGACTTTGCGATTGTTCTCCCAGAATCCGTTATTGCAGCAATTGAAGTAAAAACTACTCTTAATGCACAGGATTTTGACAGTGCAATCAAAAACATTGCATCCGTAAAGAGTTTATCCGGTGCTATCAGGGGTATAATTTTCGCCTACAGAGGGACAAGCCCTTCCGATGAAAATCTGGACTCTTGGTTTAAAAGATCTGCAGCTTTGGGTTTAAAAGGTAAACATCATTTGGGGCCTGAAGCAATAATGTTCTTCGAAGCGGGAATGTTGCTAATGCAATTCGATGAAGAAGGAAGTCCAAAAATGGGAGAACGATATTTCAAAAAGGTTTATAGGGAAAATGATAAAAAAGATACAGGATGGCAACTTTCAATAGTTTTAGCGCTGATACTTGCAGCTTGTGAGTCAGCTGACGTGAGGAGAACACATTTTTTTGCCGATAGTACAGCTCAAAAGCTCATTCAAATGAAAGGCAGCATGGCAAGTCTAACAAGATTTAGTTTCGGTGAAGGATTATCAAGTAACAAGCTAGAGAAGTAACATAGGTAGATTTCAATTAACCTTAAAATCATCTGAGTTTTTTGCCAAAATATAAGGCACCCTAACTTTTTCTGGGATTTCGTCTATTTCGGGCAATCTGTTTATCGGGTTGTCATCAAATACATCGCGAATATCATCCACATTCAAATGCACGTATTTTAAAGTTGTTTGTATATTCGCGTGACCCAAAGCCCTCATCAACTTGATTAGGTTTTTATCAGCAATTGTCGCCTGTGTAGCAAAAGAATGTCTAAACGTATGAAGGTGTATACCAGGGTTCATGCCTAGGACCTTCAGTCTTTTCTTAAGTTCACTCCTGAACATTGCAGGATTTGCGCGCTCACCGGAAGGTCCCAGAAAAATATAGTCTGTGCTACTCATCGATTTGCTCTTAAAGCAGGCCAATAACCTATATTTTAAAACCGGCGCAATAGCGACCAGCCTCACTTTTGTTCCCTTACCGGTAACTCTTATGGTGTCATTATCAAAATCAAAATCTTGTAAACGCATGTTGATAGCCTCATTACATCTTAGGCCACATCTAGCCAGCAGTTCAAAAAAGACATCATATTTATACCTGTCAATCGCATCAAAAGTACCCCAAGCTCTTGGGCAGTTTATTATTTGGTCAATTTGACGAACAGAAAGCACAATAGGGGAAAAAGGGTCTGCTTTAACGTACTTTAAGTGGGAGCTGTAATTTTCTTTTATTAGTCCTCTTTCAAAAATGAAATTAAAATAGCATTTTAAAGTTGCAATCGCTGAATTAACAGTCGCCCGCTTATTTTTGTTTAAAAGGTATATAACAAAAGAATCGATATTAGAGCTGTTTATGTGTCTATTACGAAACCAATTTTTTGCAATTTTATAGTTCTGATTGTGTCTCGCTATAGTTAAATGGGATCGGCCAAGTCGTTCCAAATCTTTCAGAAATTTATTGAAGTTATTTTTGTATAGTTTCATAAATAAAAACCCTCGTCTCAGGGGCAGCCAAAACGAGAGTTTTTATCTACCCCTGAATTTTTCCAACAAAAAAACGCTGTTCCCCACGGTTTTCGTGGGTCACAACGCTTTGATTATTGTTATTTACTTTGTGACTCTAATTTAGACTAACACTTTTATCCATAATGATCAACAGCGCCTTTCTTGTAGTAAAAGTAATAAGGCTTCTCTGATCTATGTATCGCTATCACTTCCTTTTCTTCCGACAATACGCTCAGCAATTCTGTAAATTGACTCATCACTAAACGTTTTTACCGGCTCACCGCCAGTGGTAATGTCAGTACCAGGATTTCCTTCTGCCATTTTCCATGCGAGTTCAGGATTCACCCGTTTCAAAAATTCTTTTCTCCCTTCATCATTTAAATTAGCCAGATATTTTCTAACCCACTCTTTTAATGTTTTTTCCTTCGGTCTGCCGTTTGGATTGCCGGACTGCCCCTTTTTCCACTGGTATTTTTTCAACCAGCCAAAGTTGTTATGATGCTGTTTATCAGTATTTTTAAGAGGGATTTTTGTGTAGGTCTGTATTTGGTTCTGTCCCATTTGCGCTGTGCCTTCCTCTCGGAAAGATATTCACAACGCCTTTGCATATAAAGTATAAAAAATAAAAACTCTAAAGACAACTACAGTACATGCTTTTCCTAGTAAATGTTCAATAAAACGTAAGAAAACCCAACCGATCCATCGCCCTACATACGAATTTTCCACCAATTTCCACCAATTTTGTGGCCACAAGTTCTTGTCTAACTGTTGGCATATATCTATTACCTTACATTATAAGCCACTGACCAATTTATCACTCGATAGATTTTTAAAACTACTGCGCTGTTAAGTCTTCTGCTTCTTCCAAATTAGCTCCCTCTATTTGAAGTTTTGTCTGATCTTCAACTGCCGGCTTATTTATCGGTATTGAATAGACAGAATTATTGTTATTTACTCCAGACGACGTTACAGAAGCGCTAGGAGTGCCTGCTGTGCCTGTGTCTCCAGCTCTTACATGGAAAGCCCCTAAATCGGATGCTCGAGGTGCAGCAGGGCCAGTGTCACCTAGTAAATTATATCCGCAAGACCCTGTATCAGGTGCATTTCTATATTCCGCAGGAGGATTCGGATAACTTATAACTGCTGTTTTTGGAACATCACCATCCATTTGCATAATTCTACCAAAATCAGCCTCATTCTGCTATAATTCACCGCTATGGTTGAGAGGCAAAGCGAAACCCAAGCAAATCTTGTCTATCCGCAAGAGCTAGTGCATAGGTATGGTGCAAAAGCTGGCGTGCTTCTTTATATTGCCGAAAGATTACCAGACATTCCACAGTCGCCGATGGTAGTCAACGAATCTGGCGAAGATATAGACCAGTTTATAGCGAGAGCAGACCAAGCAGGAATTGGTTGGCCGAGATTTTTTAGATCCAGCGCTGCTGCCGAACTCTTAGGATACGAAGGGCAATTTTCTACAAAAGTCGTCAGGGATGATTTTGAAACTGGCCACAGACTTGTGAGCTGGAATCCAAATAACTATGGTTTATATAGGGATAGAGAGTATTTTGATAAAGGCATAAGAAACATAATCGAGGGCATTCAAAACTCTCCTCAAGACTTCAAAAGAGAGGGATTAGGACAAGACCTACCAGATCAAATTAGCGTCATAATCACCGAAAAAGCACCTAGCAAGTATGTTGGTACCTACATTAAGCATCCAAACCAAGAAGGTGTATTTTTAATTACGATTACAGAAGACGATTCCCGTAACCTATACGGAGGCGCTCAAGACGCAGTCAGGACCTCTTTTGTTTTCTCGCAAGAAAAAGGTTTAGAAGAGTTGGAAGGTTACTCCCTTGACCATATAGCCGGGGAAGAAATTAAGAGGGATCTTTCACAGGTGGTTACTTGGCACGACGGGATTGCCGCACTTGCCGATATTGACTCTTCTTGGTCTTACCAAATTGAATTTGGAATAGACCCACCTTGTCTATTTCAGGTGCGTCCATTCAAATCTCTAAAAAAGCCAACCTTTACCTTAAAAGAAGCAAAGGACGAAAACGAATACACTACGCCGATAGTAATCGGTACAACCAATAGCAAAGGAATTGTTTTAAAAGTAGTTGATTCGGATTCGGAAATTACCGATGAAGAGGTAGTGTTTGTTGACGAAATGAGAGTCGCTTGGAAAGCGGCAGATTTTCCTAATCTGCGCGCGGTTTTATTAAGCGGAACACACGGTTTTCTACAGCATAGCGATGTAGCAACTATGAGAAAAGCTCAAGTCTCCGGCTTATATAGAGTTTATCCTTTCTACGGCGTAAATCCGGACGACAGAATAAGAGTAAAGGCGGACGGAAAAAGGTTGAAAGTAACTAAATCAACGGAAACGCTTGAAGCCGAAAGGCGTCTCTTTAAAGCGGAAGATTTAATCAAAAAATTTATGAGAAAAAACCGCAAAGCTATCCAAGCCCTTAGAAGTGCTTGCCAGCACTTCGAGCAAAGACCGCAAGTATCTGAAAGAGACTCACCGCATATTAAAAGACTACGGGAAATAAGCTCCGTTGTTGAGAAGGAATCAGGTGGTCAACTACTGTGGCCGGACAGCGGCTCGTTGTGTCAAATTTCGGAAGATGACTATAAAATGCAACATACCGGAGCTACTTTTGACGTACGATCGGATGCCGTAAGGGGCTTCTACTTCCGTTTCTATATTGACGGAGTGGACTACCATTGTTTTGAATTAGACGCAGGTGAATCAAGGCGATATTATGACCAAAAGAGCCACAGAGAAAAGCTGGCTTTTATGAAAAATTTCGGCGAAGAGGTGAGAAAAATCAATACGGCCGGCGATACACCGTTTCCATCTGGATTTACCGCATTCGTTACCGTTACAGAAGAAGGATACTTTGTTGAAGATGCTGTGGAAGTTGGGAGGTAGTAAAAAAAATGAGTTGTGAGCAGCTTATCGATAAATTGAATCAAAGAAAAGAAGAATTGGGAAAAGGTAGAGAGCACGTCGACGTTAGCTATTTTATTCAATATCTCTCAATTTCCTGTAAAGAAGGCCGTCCTCGAAAGACTCACACCTCAAAACTCGCTAATTCTCAAAGCGAGGCGGATCTTGATGAAGTATGGGAACGAACCAAACAGCGTGCCGAAGCCTATTTAAATAGCTTGCAACCTGAATCAGAGAGACAAATTGTTTTTGGACAAGCATTTTATCCTCGAGATGATGAAAGCCAGCCGCTTCACGTTGTCACCGATACCTCACCAAGATATTACCCTGAAAGCATAGGTGCGCAGCAGGTAATTGTTGAAAAAACAAAGGATGGTGAAATCGAAAGACTTGGACTGTCCGGTGATATACCTCCGGAAAACGTAGGTCAAATGAGAGAAATTTGGACACTAGATAGAATAATAAAAGCATCCGGAGTAACCTTTAATGGTAGCCTGCCCGAAGGCATAGAGGCAATCCTTCGAGATAACGCTGAAAAACCACCACGTAAAATATAAATGACAACCGAAAGAAGAAACCTACTGAGAGTACCAATAAGCGCCAGAGCAAGAGAAGCAAGAACCGCAGGTTATGTTCCACCTGATATTACATCGAACAAAGAACAGCTTTATATAGCATTATCCGTACTCACCGATGATCTGGTTCAGAAAGTATTAGATTCAAGAGACAGCCGTCCTCCTCTTGGGCTAGCTGAAAAGTTTTCTGTTTTAAATAATCTCTTTGGCAACCCCAGCGAATCTGATCTTTCTCAAGCAGAAGATCCGTTTGCACGTTTAGGTGAAATGGTAAGACATACTTTCATCGTACACGTAGAAAAAGACCTCGATCGTGATGAGGACTCAATACCAGACCACTTAGATATTACAAAAAGAAACCTGTATATCAACGCTGTTGAAGGCCTTATAGCCAGGGATGACGAACCAAGCCCTTACGAGTTTATTAGAAGAGGTGTAAATACCGCTACTGCGTTTATGTGTGGAACTTTAAGGGCAATAAAGCAACTAACTCCCGATATGTCAGCAGAAGAAAGATTGGTAATTGCCAGAAACAGTTATCCTACTCTCAAATACTTAGCATCAAAAAGTCTGATTGAAATAAGGCAATACTTTGATGCGTTTGAAGAAGGCGATATAGACGGAAGATCCGATATTTTAAGAAGCGAATTTGTAGAGCTTATGCAAACACCACTTGGCCCACGATTAACTATAAAAAGGCCAGAGAAGCAACACTTGCCACCAATTTTGATGGGAGATATGCGAGAATTAGACCACAGAATAGGTTGTCCAGCTTCAATAAATCTCGCTTCGGAGTCTGCGATGAAAAAACTTTATAGTTGGCTACTCGAAATTGTAGATAAAGCTGGCTTGTTTGATTCGGTACAACGGGAAACTTCATCGAGCAAAGATTGACTTAGCGAACTTGAAGTATTATATTTCGCTAATAAGCTGCCCAAAAAAGAAATATGGTAGCTGAAAGAAGACCATTCACCGATTATGCTCCAAGCAGGATTGGAAATGAAGTTTCCACAAGAGTCCAATCTATAATCTCTTCTGTTTTAGAAAAAGCGGACATTGAAGAAAGACGACAGCTTACAACTGGTATTAGTGGTGAGGTTGATTTATATGGTCAAACTGTTCCATACAATCTTAGAGCAAGTAGTAAGGACGGCTCTATGGTTGCGACTTTAAGATTGACAGACGAAAAGGAAAGAAGCGCAAAAGTATCCAAAATCGAATTTATTGTTACTCCCCACACAAAATTAGTAAGACCAGAAGGTTCGTGGCTTAGAAGAGTGTTTAGCACGGGGGAATATGCTTTCGCAATTGAGACAAATTTCGATCGAGGCACGGTACTAAGCTACGAATCTGGTAGGAAAACAGATAATCTAATTGACAATGTTATGTCTCCGGATATACCCAATACACCACTTACGCATATGACTAGAGAATTTTTCGGTGTAACCGTAGATCCGGCTGTGGATTCAAGTATAGTTCTAATAAATGAAGCTGGTCGTCCTGCTATATCACGCATAAGACAACGATCTTATATTACTAATCCGGGACTAGCGTATCCACATTTAATGGGACAAATAGAAGGTGCAATGACAAAAACCGGAGATTTTATTTTCGTAATGGGGGCGATTGCAATTGATCAACTGGGAGAAGACGATGTTGCCGCATTTGCCTATAGAAGGTATCTACCAACAACTACTAAATCTGGTGTAGTTTATCAAGGAGAAACAATTGGCCTCGAAGTTATTTCGCCACTACCTGATCCAGTTAGAGTTACTCCGCCATCTGATGAGGTCGCACTAACAGATAGAGGTCGCAAAAACGCCGGAAGAATAGAGGTGCGTTTACCCAGAAGGTTTTCAGTAGAGCAGGTTAGCCAAATGCTTGCAAACTTACTAGAAGGGCGAGTTTTCACAGCGGGTGTTTGGAATCCGTTGGAAGTAACTGGAAGTAGAAGAGCATCTAAACCACTTAAAAAATAGACGCAATCAAGATTCCTTAATTTGTATTGCTCTTGTCTCCGGTGTTTTATCTTTATAGGTAAATCTTGTGTTCAATGGGTGTGATTCAATGACGCTCTTTAAGTCATCGACTACCAAGTGAGTATATTTTAGCGTCGTATTTAAGCTTGCGTGGCC
The DNA here is from genome assembly GCA_964389935.1 of uncultured Gammaproteobacteria bacterium. Lineage (GTDB taxonomy): Bacteria > Patescibacteriota > Microgenomatia > Curtissbacterales > GWA2-41-24 > WO2-FULL-40-11. Next base: position 12,706 of record CAYMGH010000001.1, read on the forward strand.
AACGATCCTAGCCACTTTAAGCGCCGGGGCTTCTGCCTTTATTAACTCTGTAATGAAGCAATGGCGAAGCAAGTGCAAATGAACTCGCTTCTTAATACCCAGTATCTTTGCTCTGGTTTTAAGTTCGTTAATAAACGTGTGAGCTTCAACCCGTCTCCCGTCTTTATGAAAAGATTTAAATAACGGCTCTTCTGGTTTTGCCTTGCGATTTTCGATCCACTCCTGCAACCTGACACCAAGTTCAACCGGCATTGGGATGATTCTCGGCTTGTTAAACTTTGCCTCCCTAATCCTTATCACCATTTCATCAAAATCGAGGTCTCCGGTGTTCAAATAGACTGCCTCTGAGCGTCTCATACCCGTGCAGGCGACAATTTCAAAGAAAAAGTCGTAATAACGCCTATCTAGGTAGAAATGGTATTTATCGTAGTCTCTTGGACAGTCTATAATTGCCCTTATTTCTGCAATTGCTAACAGGTTTGGGAAAAAAGGAGGCAGTCGCAAGGACTTTATACAGTGCGAAATGTCATCCTCTAAAAATCCTTCCTCAAGCCACAGCCATCTCAAAAACTGTTTCATTGAAGAGATTATGGAGTTCACCGAAGCCGTAGCAAGCCCTTTAGGTTTCCCAAGCCCGTTTGTAGACTTCGAGTCAATGTTTTTGCAATGGAGGATATAGTCGCGAACAGTATCTTTGTTTATATGTTTGCAGTCTATAAAATCGGGAAAATGCCGCAAATTGTACCAATTTCGCTGGATTGTCTTATCAGAAAGTCCTCTATAGCGATAAAAATCAGCAAATTTGTCCAAAAACTTAAGCGTTTGGGATTTTCTGGCAATTCTGCCCCTTTTTTTGCCGGATAACATATAATAAATTGACTTAAATGGTCACTTTTGCAACCATCTTTGTTTAAATTATGCTATCCAAACAACCCAAAGTAGCGTTAGTACATGATGATTTCCTGCAAGCTGGCGGTGCGGAAAGCCTTTTTGCAACTATCGCATCCATGTGGCCGAGTGCACCAATTTATACCTCTTTAGTTAACTGGGGAAAAATTCCGGCAGCGATTGATAAAGATCGAATAAGAACTTCGTGGATGCAAAAAATCCCGTTTGCTACAAAACTCTATAAAGCCCTTTTACCACTCTACCCACTTGTTTTTGAAAGCTTTAATTTGGATAGTTATGATCTTGTTATTTCATCTACAACCCGTTTTTCCAAAAGCATTATTACAAAGCCTGAAACCACGCACGTAAGTTACGTTAACAGTCTACCCCGTTTTATCTGGGATACAGGTGCAGGCGACGATTATCTTTGGCCAATTGTAAAAAAATTGTTAAAACCTTATTTATCCTGGTTAAAAAAGTGGGACGCTGTCTCGTCGTCAAGAGTCGATTTTTACATAGCCAATTCAAAAAATGTTGCCCGAAAAATAAAACAAGTCTACAAAAGAGAATCACAGGTAATATATCCTTTCGCCGACACAAATTTCTTTACACCTGCAAAAATTCACAACTGGACGATAAGAAATAAAAATTATTATTTAGTGGTCAGTCGCCTTGTAAAATGGAAAAAAATAGAATCGGTAATAAAAGCCGCGTCAGAACTTAGAAAAAATTTAATTATTGTAGGTGATGGCCCTGATAAAAAAAGATTGAAAAGTTTAGCCAGATTACTAAATGCCAATGTCGAATTTAAAGGCAGGGTCAGCCTGCATGAATTAAGAGAACTTTATAATAACTGCAAAGCACTAATAATCACTCAGCAAGAGGATTTTGGTATCGCCGCAGTCGAAGCCCAAAGTTGTGGTAAACCAGTAATTGCTTTCTCGGGTGGCGGAGTAAAAGAAATTATCATTAATTTCAAGACTGGCATGCTTTTTAATAAGCAGTCGACAAACTCTCTAAAAGATGCAATTGAAAAGTCGCATAAGTTAAAATGGAATGACAAGAGTATAAGGAATAATGCCTTGCGTTTTTCCAAAAGCAAATTCGAAAATAATTTGAGAAAAACCGTTGAAAGTTATGTCAAAGCAAACACAAGATCTTAGAATTGCTCTCTTTTGCGGAGGAAGTGGTACTCGTATGTGGCCAATGAGCCGCAGGGATCTCCCCAAACAATTCCAACCTTTAATTGGTGGCCAGTCAACTTTTGAAATGATGGTTAAGCGACTAACCAGCAAATTTCCGGCTCAGAACATTTATCCCGTAACTACCAGAGATAATGTTCAGTGGATAGTCAAACTCGCTCCAGAGATTCCTCTTCAAAACATTATTATTGAACCTCAGATGCGGGATACGGCAGCAGCCATTGGTCTATCAGCAGCAGTTCTAGATAAAAAATTCAGAAATCCCAATGTTCTGGCTGTCTGGAGCGATCATGTCGTTAAAAACGAAAAAGAATTCATCAAAGCGATTGAACTTGCCAATGAGACGGCTCAGGAACTTGACAGGATTGTTGAAATCGGTGTTCGCCCAACATTTCCAAGCATTGCGCTGGGTTATTTAAAAGTGGGCAAGATGTTAAAAAAAACTGACGGTATGGCCATTTTTGAGTTTGTATCCCAGATAGAGAAACCCAACTTTCAGGATGCCAAGAAATTCGCGGGTTCCTGGGAATATTTATGGCATATCGGTTATGCTGTCTGGTCGACAAACAAAATGCTCTCACTTTTTGAAAAACATTTTAAAAACGGTTTCGATTCTTTGATTAAAATACAGAAAGCATGGGGGACAGAAAATCAGGAAAAAATTTTAGTTGAAGAATATGAAAAAATTCCCAAAAACTCCATAGATTTTGCCATTAACTCACATTTAACCGACAGTAACCAGGTAGTTATTTCTGCCGATTTAGGCTGGAGAGACGTTGGTACCTGGAACGAGCTCAAGGATGAAATGTCCGCAAAACCCAATGATAATATTATTCAGGGCGATGTTTTTGATCTTGATGTTACTGATTGTCTAGTTTACTCTAACAAGGATAAAAAAGTTATTGCGGCAATCGGTCTTGAAGGTTTAATAGTTGTTGATACGGAAGATGCTTTGTTAATTTGTCCCAAAGACAGGACACAGGACGTAAAAAAAGTTATTGAAGAGTTAAAAGCTAAGAAAAAAGATCAATACCTTTAATCCTCGCCAATGGTTTACAATTTCTTCAAAAGATTTATTGATTTTATTGGTAGCTCAATCGCGCTTATAATAATTTCACCGGTTCTTGTTATATTTGTGCTTCTTGTGAAATTTAGTTCTCCAGGCCCCATTTTTTATACACCAGAGAGAGTTGGTAAAGATGGGAAAATTTTTAAAATGCTCAAATTCAGGAGCATGCGTATGTACAATATCAAAGGTAAGTGGGTGCACGCTCAAAAATATCTGGACATAAACCCCAGTTTAAAAAGAAAGTATCAAAAAAGCAGTTTTAAGTTAAAAGACGATCCGAGAATCACATCCATTGGAAAAATTCTGAGAAGATTTTCAATTGACGAGATGCCTCAGTTAGTCAATGTTGTAAAAGGAGAAATGTCACTCGTTGGTCCCAGAGCTTATCAGCATGACGAACTGACTCACCAGCAAAAAGTTTATCCCAAAACTCGCAAATTCGTTAAAATTATTCTTGAAACAAGACCTGGAGCTTCCGGCCCATGGCAGGTTTCAGGCCGCTCGTTTATAAATTTTGACAGAAGGGTTCAAATGGATGCTATCTACGTCAAAAAAAAATCGATACTCTACGACATTTGGATTATAATTAAGACCCCTGCTGCCATGCTTATTGGCAAAGGAGCGATTTAATAATGTCGGCAAATAAACGGAAAATTGTTCGTATTTTTTTAATTCTCCTGGTGTTCTTTGCAATATTTGCGGCCCTGTCGGCATTCTTTGCCATGAAAGCTCTGACCACTACTCAAAAAGCAGTTGGTGCAATTAAAATTCAAGACTTGAGTGCCACAAAAGCTTATTTGAAAGACGCGAAAGGCCAATTTCAAACCACTCAAAAAACACTTTTCATACTTACTCCTTTTAGAATAATTCCTCTTTTCGGCTGGTATGTTTCAGATGCTCAAAGAGGTGTTAATGCTGCTATTCATGGTTTGACTGCTGCTGAAAAATTAGCCGAGGCGATAACTCCTTACGCAGATGTTTTGGGATTGGAAGGCGAAGGCACTTTTTTGGGAGGTACTGCCCAGGAGAGGCTGGCAAAAGGCATCGAAACTTTATCAAAAGTTAGCCCACAGCTCGATGAAATAGGCAGGGATTTAGAAAAAGCCAGAGCTGATATTGGCAAAATAGCAGCTTGGCGCTACCCTAATTTTTTGCCCGGCAAACCGGCTCAAAAAATAGACAGCGCAAAAGCAGCTCTTGCCAATATCGACTCACTAGTCGTAGATGCAAAGCCATTGATAGAGGTGCTGCCCCAAATAATGGGTCAGGATGGGGAAAAAAAATATTTAGTTCTTTTTCAGAACGACAAAGAGCTGAGGCCTACCGGTGGCTTCATCACCGCCTATGCCCTCTTTAGGGTAAACAATGGCGTTCTTGAATCAGAAGGGTCAAGTGATATTTATCAGCTGGACGGAACACTCCTTAAAAGACTTCCTGCACCAGAACCTATAATCAAATACTTACCTGGAGTTTCATCGCTCAATCTTAGAGATTCTAATCTTTCGCCGGATTTTTTAGTTTCCATGAATCAGTTCGAGGATCTTTATGAAAATACTAGTGACAAAAAAGAAATTGACGGAATTATTGCTCTTGATACTCAGTTTGTACTTGACATGATTAGTGTTTTAGGCCCACTGGAAGCCTTCGGCGAAAAATTTACAGCCGATAATGTTGATGAGTGTGCTTGTCCCCAAATAATTTACGAGCTCGAGCTTTTTGCAGATCAGCCTGTCGCTTTTGAAAAGGGTGACCGCAAAGGCATCATTGGGGTTTTAATGCAGGATATGATGACAAAAACGTTTAACGCTCCAAAATCAACCTGGCCCAATATTATTGGTCAGTTAATTGACTCTCTACAGCGCAAAAACATGCTTTTATACTTTAGGGATCCTGTTTCCCAAAAGGCAGTCGAAAGAATTAATTTCGCAGGCAGACTTTATGATTACGACGGGGATTATCTTCATATCAACGAAACAAATTTCGCCGGCGCAAAATCTAATTTATATGTTGAAGAAAGAGTCCGGCAGGAGATTAAAAAAGGCAAAGACGACAGCATTGTCAAAAAAGTCACCATCGATTATCGATATCCAAGAAGGATGGATAATTGCAATCTGGAAAGGGCATCAGGGCTCTGCCTGGCTGGAATTTACCGGGATTGGATCAGAATTTATGTGCCTTATGGATCAGAGTTAATCAAAGCAACAGGAACCGAAGTCGAAATTACAGCGACTGAAGATCTCACTAAAACCGTTTTCGAAGGGTTTTTAACAATTAGGCCGGAAGGTACTGCCAAAATTGAGCTTGAATATTCAGTGCCCATCAAAACTAATGGAGAATACAAATTATTAATTCAAAAACAGCCAGGGACTCCTTCTCATACGTATGAAATAGAGGCATTCGGTAAAAAACAAAAAGGGTTCCCTCTTGAAAGAGACAAAGAGCTCATTGTCAAAATATAAAATTCCATATTTGATACAAAATACCGGATATTAGCCGTCCTTGACGAGTCCTGCCTAATGGCGGGATACTAAAATCGTGTATTTTCGCACAGAAGGTATCGTTCTTGCTCAGAAAAATTTTGCTGAAGCCGACAAACTTTTAACTATCTACACCAAAAATTCAGGCAAAATATCCTGCCTTGCCAAAGGTGCAAGGCGCCCCTTGTCCAAAAAGGCAGGACATATTGAGCTTGGAAATTTGTGCAGCATCTTTGTTGCCAAAGGCAAAAATATTGATTTATTAACCGAAGTCGATGTTAAAGCAGCATTTGGCCAGCAGGATTTTTCCCCGGAAAAAGCCAACAAAATCTATCATCTTTTGGAAGTTGTTGACCACTTAACCCCGACTCACCAGAAAAATCCCGAAGTTTTTCAACTCTTAGCCAATTTTCTCAAAAGCACATCGCAGAACGATGATTTTAACTTAATTTCAAGTATTTTTAAAATTAAACTGCTCTCTTTATTGGGTTATTTTTCGGCTAGCAATCTCAAAGAATCGCCGACAAAAAAAATATTGCAAAAGCTGGAAAAAGAAGATCTTAAAAGTTTAACAGGGTCCATAAATTTATCAACAGGTAACTATTTGAAACTTTTATCATTTCTTGATAGCATGATTGAAAACTTAACAGAGCGGAAGTTAACAACTAAAAAGTTCGTTTATGGACAAAACTAAAAAGAACATCTACATAATTGCTTCAATAAGTCTGGTAGTAATCGCAGTTGCCGTTTATTTTCTTTTTATTTTTCAAAAGGCGCCAAAAGAAATTGAGACTGATGAGGGTTCGAGTTTCGTCGAAAGTATCGAAAAAATTGATGTTGTCGACAGGCCTTTTGTGACTTTAACCCCAACTGCCGACGGAGCTGAAATTATAATTTCCATAGAAAATGTGAGCTATTTTGACAGAATTGAATATGAACTGACTTATCAGACAGACAATCCGCAGGCAGCCGGTGAAAAAATTCAAAGAGGATCTGTTGAAACAGACGTCGATACTTCTCAGGAAAAATATAAAAAATCTCTGCTTTTGGGTACAGCTTCCAGAGGCGTTAGAAGTCCGGATACAGGCATAACAGACGGTCAGCTGGCCTTGCATCTATTCAAAGGGGATACCGAATATCTTTCGGAAACCAAGTGGGATAGATTTGAAATCGGCACCTCAGGTGGCGAAATCTTTGACTCCACCGGCAACTTTTCACTTGACGTTCCCAGACTTTCTAAGAATCATTGGGTGATAATTGCAGATGCCGTTGGTATTCCCCCCAATGCCCAAATCAGCGCAAGCGATGTTTTACTGCCGGTTTATGGTACATATTCGGTTGCACCAGAGTTCACAACTTCTGCCAGTCTTTCAATTAAATTAACGGGTGATTTCAAAAGCCCAAAACTTTACGCTTACTCAAATCAAGATTCGAGCTGGCAAAGCTTAGAAAGCACTTATGAAGGCGGGGCGCTTGCGGCAGAAGTAGACGCATTTGGCACTTTTGTGATAGTCTCCCCAAAATAATGAAATCTTTAGAAAAAATAGTTTCGTTAGCTAAGAGGCGCGCCGCCAATTATATTGGCGAGCCTCGCCTCTTAAGTAATTTTACTAGCTGATGACAAATCAAAGCGAAAATTCGGATCTAATGTCCAAGGTTTTTGCCCTTGCTAAGAGGCGGGGTTTTATCTATCCGGGTTCGGAAATTTATGGGGGTTTAGCAGGCACCTGGGACTACGGTCCTTTAGGAGTCGAGCTAAAAAACAATATTAAAAGGGAATTTTGGAAGTCGATGGTTTATGGGCGCGATGATGTTGTGGGGATAGATGCGGCCATACTTATGAACCCCAAAGTTTGGGAAGCATCCGGTCACGTTAAGGCATTTACAGACCCCCTAATCGAGTGCAAAATCTGTCACCAGCGATATCATGCCGATCATAAAGAAGAAATAGAAGTACACGAAGCCGGGCACACCTCCAAGGTGAGCTCGAGCGGCAGCAAAGCACACCTCGGAGGTGAACAATTGTGGACTAAACCCAAGAATTTTAATCTTTTAGTTGAAGCAAAGCTTGGTGTCGTCGAAGATGCAAAACAAAAAGTTTATCTTCGCGGCGAAATTACCCAGGGCGTCCATGTCAATTTTAAAAATGTTTTAGATTCTACGCGTGTTGCCGTTCCTTTTGGTATTGCCCAGATAGGGAAAGCGTTTAGAAACGAGATAACACCTGGCAATTTTACGTTCCGCTCGCGTGAGTTTGAACAAATGGAATTACAATTTTACATAAAACCGGATGAGAAAGAATCAAAAAAGTGGTACGAGTATTGGAAAGAGCAAAGGATGAAATGGTATCTTTCGCTCGGCATGACTAAAAAAAATCTTAGATTTCGCCGGCACGAAGAAGGGGAACGGGCTCATTA
>CAYMGH010000001.1:20858-33918 GCA_964389935.1 uncultured Gammaproteobacteria bacterium
GGTGTCGACCGCGCAGCACTTTTCTTTTTAATTGATGCTTATCGCGAGGAAAAAGATAGGGTAATACTCAAACTCCACCCAAAACTCGCTCCGCACAAAGTTGCTGTGTTCCCTTTACTTGCCAATAAAGCAGAATTGGTTAAAAAAGCTAGAGAGGTCTACTTATCACTTACCACTCATTACTCATCACTCAATGTCGTATGGGATGATCGCGGCAACATCGGTAAACGCTATCTCGCTCAGGATGAAGCAGGAACGCCTTACTGCATCACTATTGATTTTGATACACTCAAAAACGATTCGGTAACCATTAGAGACAGGGATACAACTAAACAAAAAAGAATCAAAACTTCAAAAATAGCAGAAGAAATTTCTTCAAAATTGTCTTAAAGGAGCAAATAGTCTTGACTTGTATTATTAATAGAAGGATACTGTTAGCTGCTTGGGCAACAAAAAGGTGATCTCAAAGAGTTTAATTGAAAACGACGAAAAACCTCACGATCATTGCGGTTTGGCAGGTTCCTTTACAGATACCAGCGACGATGTTTCGGCAGTCGTTATCGAAATGGGTAAAGCCCTTCAGCATCGGGGTCAAAACGGCGGCGGTATTGCGGTTAAGGCCAAAGGCAAACTAATTAAGGTCTACAAAAAATCCCAGGCATTTAACGAAATTTTCAAATCAGTAGATCTTATCGAAGAACAATCGCTTCGTGGTGAAGTTGCCATTGCCCATCTTCGTTATCCTACTGAAGGTGCTGGTCGGCAAAACTGCGACGCCCAACCATTTTTTGCATCATTTGGTGGTTGGGAACTTGCTCTTGGTCACAACGGCAGCATAGTTGATGTCAAAAAACATAAAGCAAAACTTAGAAAATTTAATATCAAAACCGAATCAGATTCGGACAGCGAAATTCTGGCTTGGCTTATTGCTACAGCCCCCGGCATTACTTGGAAGCAAAAGATAGCTACTGCGCTCGCAGATGTAAAAGGTGCTTACTCACTGGTCATGCTCACCAATGATAATAAGCTCATGGCTATTCGTGATCCCTGGGGTATTAGACCCCTTGTTTTCGCCCAAGACAACGGCCACGTTTTTGTAGCGTCGGAAACCTGCGCACTGGACAGAATCAGCATTAGACATCACGAAAAGCTCAAAGCCGGGCAGCTTTTAATTGCCGACAGCGACGGACTTTCGATTTCCGAGTACACTCAGCCCCAGAAACAAAGTTTTTGTGTTTTTGAAAAACTTTACTTCTCTCATGAAACTTCCACTTGGGACGGCGTCATCGGGGAGAATCGCGAGAATTTGGGCAAGATTCTCGCCGAAGAAGAAATTGAAAGAGTCAGAAAGGGAAAGATCAAAAAAGAGACAATTGAGGGTATCGACTACGTTGTAGCCGTTCCCGATACTGCTCGCCCCGGCACTTTTGCTTTTTATCAGACTTTAGTAGAAAATTTAAAGTTTAAAAATAAACTCAGGTTTCTTAGAGGTTTAGTTAAGGAAAGGTACGATTATGCCAGAAGGACTTTTATAGAAGACGATCCTTATTTAAGAACAAAACATATCGAAAAAAAGTTCTTTGTTTCACCGAGAATTATCGGCAAGTCAATTTATTTAATAGACGATACTGCGGTCAGATTAAATACTTTTAAAATCTTAGTTCGGCATTTGCTAAATATCGGTGTATCTGAAATTCACTGCCGCTTTTTGTCGCCAAAATTTGTTAATCCCTGCTTTTTAGGGGTTAACATTGGTAGTAGAAATGAACTTGGAGCAGTTGCGGAAGTAAATGGAAAGTATAAAATTATGAGTGAAAACGAAATCCGCGATCAGCTCAAAGTTGCCTCGGTTCACTATTTAAGCTTGGAAGGTATGGCCAAAGCTTTGGGCACAACAGGTCACCAGTTGCACCAAAGCCACTGCACCGGTTGTCTTGACTATAATAACCCATTTGATATGCGGCCATATGACCCCGAACTTGCTAAAACCTCTTATATTAGAAAAAGCAAACAATTAAAATTCCCCGCTCAAATCCAGACGCAAATCATTTAAATTGCTCTGCTATAAGTACTAACCAAGGGCAGTAACTTAGGACTTGACACACTTAAAATTATGGTGAATAATGGTTGTAGATGGTGTTAAATGGTGAATTTAGCATTATCTAACTCCGAACTAGCCTTTTGAGCTGCCCTTGGAGTTATCTATCTTGCTTGTCTCGCCTAAGCGGGCGGACATGAGGTTGTAAGGGACCCTCCTTCGCATAAAGCTTCGGAGGGTAAAAAATGTTTCTGGGCAGCTTTATACCTTCGTTTGATCCAAATACCAGAAGGCTTGCTTTACCAAAAAAAATTCGTGACTATCTTGCGACCGGTGAAATCATCCTTTCTATTGGCTTCGAAAAATGCCTTTTCGGCTTTGACACCAAAAGTTGGCAGGCTGAATCTGAAAAACAGTTGGCTTTGCCTATTGCCCAAAGACGCTCACGCGATTTACGCCGCTTCTTTTTCGCCAGTGCAACCACTATCAAACTCGATGATCAAGGCCGGTTTGTTATTCCTGGCTCTCTGCTTAAGTACGCAAAAATTAAGAGGCCAATAATAATCGGCGCCGGGGATCATTTCGAGATCTGGGAAATTGAAGCTTGGCAGAAAGAACGCTTGCGACTTGAAAGGAAGATGCTGTGAAATATTTTCACCAGAGCGTTCTAACTAGTGAGGCAATTGAATTTCTAAGAGTAAAACCAGCAAAGTTGTATATTGATGCAACTTTGGGTGCAGCTGGGCATACGAGAGAAATTTTAAAAAGAGGCGGCAGGGTACTGGCCATAGACAGGGATCCGGCGTCAACACAACATGCAGAGTCTTTGCACCTGAAAAATTTACAAATAGTAAACGATAACTTTTCGCACATTGACAATTTAGCGGTTAGGTTTGGGTTCACAAAAGTTTCAGGGATCCTATTTGATCTGGGAGTATCCTCGAGTCAATTAGAAGATAGCAAAAGGGGTTTCAGCTTTACAAAAAATGGACCTTTAGATATGCGCATGGATCCAAATTTAGCTGTGACTGCTGCGGATATCGTCAATAATTTTGAAAAAAGGAGGTTAAGTGAAATTTTTCAAAACTTTGGTAACGAAAGGCTTTCTCGGCAGCTTGCTGATGCTGTTTTCAGCACCCGTCAAGTAAAAAAAATTGAGTCGACTGAAGGACTTGCCCAAATTGCTCGCGAGGTGTATGCAAAATCGAAAGTTTATACAAAATTAGATCCGGCTACAAAAGTATTTCAGGCACTGAGGATAATTGTTAACAGCGAATTATTAAATCTGGAGGAGGCTCTGCCGCAGACTGAGAAACTACTGGAAAAAGGAGGCCGGTTGGTGATAATTAGCTTTCATTCTCTTGAAGATGCCATAGTCAAACGATTCTTCAAAGGTTCAAAAAATTTGAAAGTTTTAACCAGTTCGCCAATCGGCCCAACTAAAGAAGAAATTGAAAAAAATAGAAGATCCAGAAGTGCCAGGCTTCGGGTCGCCGAAAAAATATGAAACAAAAAATTCTAATCAAAGTAAACAAGGACTGATAAAAGTATGCCAAAACTTACTGACTTTAAAAACAAAACAAATAAGAATGGCAACTATAACCTTGTAGGTAAAGTCAGGCTTAAGTTGCTCATAGGTTTGGCTTTTGTCGTTATGGCTTCGTTTTTTACTCAATTGGTTTTTGCCGGCAATTTGGCAGTTGGTGGGCAAAAACTAGCAGAAGTTGAAAATGCAATCAAACAGCTGGAAGCCGAAAATACGACTTTAAAAGTCGAAATTGCCAAAGAGGCTGCTCTTTCAAATCTGGCTGCTGATGCTCAAAAATTAGGTTTTGGAAAACCTAAAGAAGTGATAATTCCTAACTAGTCGAGCGTTAGCTTCAATTTATTCCATTTGTTAAACTGTAATTACCCCCAATGGACAGAATTAAATTTATCCAGACCTTAATATTTATCGTGGCGGCGCTAATTGTTTTCCGTCTTTTTTATTGGCAGTTCATCGCTAGAGTTGATTCCGATTCCATACTTGGACTTGATGATATTAAAATTCCGGCACCGCGCGGTGAAATTTACGCCAGCGACGGTTTTCCGCTGGTTGCCAATCAGCAAGCATTTTTAATTTACGCTAAACCTAATGAACTAACTAGATCCCCTCAGGAAATAGCCAAAAATTTGGCCCCATTTTTAATATCCGAAAAATATTCAACAGAAGGCGCGCAGCTTGCTGGTGAAGAAAAAAAGCAAAAAGATGAGCAAATCCAAACAAAAGAATCAGAGCTTGCAAAGACACTATCAGATAAAAAATTAATCTGGGTTCAGCTTGCCAGAAAAATCACCCTTGATGCTAAGCAAAAAATCGAAGCGCTCAACATTTCCGGTATAGATTTTGAAAAAGATGATAAAAGATACTATCCGGAAGCTTCTATGGCAGCCCAGCTTCTCGGTTTTGTCGCCTTCGACAAATTTGGTGACGATATCGGCTATTTCGGCCTCGAAGGCTTTTATGACTCGCAGCTAAAAGGCAAATCCGGCCGCTTAGGGCAGCTTCAGGACCCTTTCGGCTTTCCGATACTGGTTGGCGATTTTAAACCTGTTGACTTTCGACGCGGCAGCTCCTTATATTTAACGATCGACAGGTCTCTGCAATTCATCGTCGAAAAAAATTTAAGAGATGCTGTTAAGAGGTACGGCGCCAAAGAAGGATCGATAATAGTTTCCAATCCTAAAACAGGAAAAATTCTGGCTATGGCTACTTACCCAACCTACGATCCTGCTCTGTTCACTGAATTTGAAGATACGCTCTACAAAAATCAGGCAGTTGCCGATACTTATGAGCCGGGGAGCACATTTAAATTAATAACCATGTCGGCGGCTCTTGACTCACAAGTCGTTTCGCCCGATACCAAATGCACCGTTTGCTCGAGTCCAAGAGAAATCACCGGCCATGAGATTTCTACTTGGAACAACAAATATTTTCCAGATTCCACCATGACCGAAGTAATTGAGCATTCGGACAATGTCGGCATGACTTTTGTTGCCGACAAACTGGGGGTTGATCGGCTTTATAGCTACATCGAAAAGTTCGGTTTTAACAAAAGAACGGAAATTGATCTTCAGGAGGAATCCAGAGGCAATATTCGCGACAAAGAAGAGTGGCGACCGATTGATTTGGCAACAGCCTCTTTTGGCCAGGGGCTGGCGGTTACCCCAATTCAGATGGTCCAGGCGGTTGGCGCAATAGCCAATGGCGGAAAGTTGGTTCCTCCAATGGTGGTTGAAAAGATTGTAGAAAACGGCCGCGAAAAAATCGTAAACAACAAAGAGGAGACGCAGGTCATTTCCAAAAAAACTGCCACTCAAATAACCGAAATGATGGTCAATGCAGTAGAGCGAGGAGAAGCGCAGGCTTTTGTCCCCAAAGGCTACAGAATCGCCGGTAAAACCGGAACAGCTCAAATTCCGGTTAGCGGCCATTATGACCCTGAAAAAACCATTGCCACCTTTATAGGCTTTGCCCCAGCCGACGATCCGCAGTTTGTGATGTTAGTCAAATTCACCGAACCAAGCTCGTCGCAGTTTGGCTCCGAAACAGCAGCCCCGACCTTTTTTGCAATATCAACAGAGATCCTAAGATATATGGGAATTAGTCCGTCAGAAAAATAGTAGAGTTTTAATCCCCATCAAACTATAAGCTATTGTAACCCACATCGGGAGTGTGTTAGCCTTGAATATGACCATTTTTTCGGATAACATGAGTATATATGCCTTATCGTAAGACGCATTTTATTAACGAACATTTTTACCATGCGCTTAACAGAGGAATAGGTAAAAAACTAATTTTCAAAACTAATAACGACTATCAGCGCGCATTACAAATAACGGATTTTTATCGTTTTTCTAAACCAACTTTGAAATTTTCCTCTTTTCTCAGACTTTCTGCAAAAGATAAATCAGCTTTTTTTAAAAACCTTTATAAAAGTACCCCATTGATAGAAATTATCAGCTATTGTTTTATGCCAAATCATACACACTTTCTCTTGAGACAAACATTAGATAATGGTATTTCAAAATTTATGGCAAACTGGCAGAATAGTTATGCTCGGTATTTTAATACTAAATACAGTCAGAAAGGATATCTTTTCGAATCCTCTTTCAAAGCAAAATATATAGAAACAGAAGAACAGCTTTGGCACGTTTCAAGGTACATTCATCTTAATCCATCAACAGCGTCTTTAGTTTCGGTCACTAATCTAAAAAGCTATCCATGGTCTTCTTTTCCTGAATATTTAGAACTAGTGAAATCTGGATTTACAGAAACGAAACAGATTTTGGATCATTTTAAAGGGAAAAAAGCTTACAAGGATTTTGTCTACAATCAAGCCGCTTACCAAAAGAAGCTTAAGAAAATAAGGGATTTAATTTTAGAGTAAGCAGATTTATCCGGAAAAGGATATTAATTTAAACCTAACCCACTCCCGATGTGCGTAAATGATGATTTGGTTCCATGTCTTTTGCTAATTCCGTTTGGATTGGTTGTGTCCCGATAACCTCCGATGCTGCTCTTTCTATTTCAATTGTTGGCATTATTTCTCACCTCCCTCCAAAATCGTGGTGTATTAGCATTGGGTCTTTGAGGATGTCAAATGTCAAGATATATTCACATTGGTTTTACTTGTGTATACCCAATGGATGATTTAGAAACTGTTGCTGATTTTGATCAAATTAAAAAAGCACACGATAATATTTGGTTTCTCAATAAAGACGGAGAGCTAAAAGTTAAAGATGATGCAAATTCTTATTTAAAAACGAGATTATTTGAAAATTGAGATGCAATTGCTGTACAGAAAAAATCCACCAAATATAAGGTAGAGAATTTTGGACCTACACAAATTACCACCAAGGCATCTTGGCATTAGGGTTAGAAAACAATTTTGCTGCCATCAGTGACATAACAAAACCGCCAGCCAAAAGCGCAATCACATAATCACCCGATGGTGGTGGCTGAATGCCCGCTTGCGTAAAACTCAAAATAATTACAGCAATTGCGATATTTGCAAATCCCCAAACCACATTAACAATAGCAGATGATTCTTTTCCAAAAGGTGTCATGTGCTTATTGCCAATAACTCCGGAAACTATATGGGGAATGGCATTAAATGCAAAATTGCCAGCCAGAAAATATAAAACATACTCCATTTTTCTCACCCCCTATCTAAATCAAGAATAGAAGGACCGAATATTTCTGTCAAGTTTATTTTAGGGAATCAACTAGAATAGCAGTGCCTATACCAAACAAAGCTATTGCGGTTCCAATTCCAGGCGCGGCTGGCAGTCCACGCCATCGTTGTCTTTCATCTTCTATCGAGTAAGCAGCTTGAAAAGTAGCATTTGCCATAAATAAACTCGCGGGGATTCTGGGATCAATTTCTGCTAGAGTTGAAGCAGCAAGTGTAGCTGAAAGCGCCAATAGTGAGCCAGAGGCACCCAAGGCTTCAGCAAATTTTCGTCTGTTATCAAGTTTTTTACCATGATCAACTGTTCTAATCATGTTCAGCGCTGAAAAAACCAAAAACAAGCCTGCTAATGTCTTACCCATATCAGTTTCCATAAACTCATCGACCTGATCGAAAATTCTTTGGGCATTTTCCTGTTCTTGAGGAAGTGCATTAACTATAAGAACGTGATTGGTCTCAACTGATTCCGCATGGGCGCTTTGCAGTGCAATGCTAGGAGTAGCAACAACTGCTATCGCAGCAACCGAATTTTGCACGATTTTTCTAAAGGAAAATTCTGTCTCTTTCATGATGGTGTATAATACCGCATATTATAGGTTTAATCAAATAACATGGAGCGAGAAACCAGAAATGATGGACTTTTAGAGATATTCCCGAGAATTCCAAATTATACTGGCAGAGTCGTTTTATTTGAGGGTGAAATCCCAATTCACGAAGATAAATTTAATTGGGTTTTTTATCCTGAAGGTCAAAGAAGAGAAATACCTATTTACTCTGTCTGGAATTATGATTATCACCAGGAAATCGTAAACCAAATTGCCCAAGGCAAAGCCGCAGCATTGTATATGTGGGGGACCTACGGAGTAGGAATGCTGTTAGATTCACCAATGTGGCAAGAAAAAGATGAAGTAGAATCAGCAGAGCTTAGGCAGCACTTAAAAAAAGGGAGGCCGTGGGATCAGCAATTTGTTAATTTTATGCATCCAGACGATATGGTGGATTTTTGGGATATCGACAGGTTTCACTCAAATTTTCGTAATCTTCAATGGGCAAGCAACAGATGGAAATTGTATCAATCAGGACCTATCCATGTAGTTGCACCGAGTAAGAAAAAGAATCCATATTTAGATATTTCTCTGCTAAAAGAAGAAGATATTTCAGCCAGCTATTTTTATATGCCTCACCCGGCCCTTAATCGAATTATCGAAATGCTAAGACGTGATGTTAAGCATTCAGTTTTTGGTGGCGGTTCCTTGAATCCTCACGGGGGAATACCTCCATTTACCACACTGGAACTTTACACACAGATTAACCGAATATTAGATTGGCAGAAGCATATAGACTTGATATTGATTGATGAAATAGCTGAGTTCTTTAAGATCTTTCGGTCTCAGACACAGATCAGGATTCCTCAAAATGGTTCTGGAGGTAAGATAGAATTGGTTAGAGTTGGAGCAATAGACGCTGCAAGATGGGTGCGTGAAATGGGGTACGAAATTACAGATGCATCAGAAGGCGTAAAAGAAGCCTCGTCAATTTGGCCATATACAGATGAAAGTAACCAAATAGTTGATGGAAGAGTTAGGGAAAGCGTAGATAAAATGAGTTTACTTCATCAAAAACTTAAAGCTGGAGTATTTAATTGATTTCATCAGGATCGTAAATTTCACCGACAAGAGCGCTTGCTACTACAACAGGAACACTTGCCAAATATACTTGTCTGTGTATGCCCATACGATTTTTAAAATTCCTGTCAGTGGCTGAAAGAACAATCTCTTCTCTATCGTTAGCATCTGCTGTTGCGCCCATACATGGTCCGCAACCTCTCCCTATAACTTCAATACCTGACTGCTCAAAAATTTCTAAAATACCTTCTTCTCGAAGTGTATTTTCCACTTCTCTAGTGTTAGCCTGAACTTGCATTCGAACTTCTTGAGCAATTCTGCGACCTTTTAATAGAGCGGCCGCTTGTCTCAGAGATTCTAAATTTCCCTGTTTGCAAGAGCCGATATAAAAATAATTGATTTTTGTGCCTATAACTTCCGATAAAGGTACCGCGTTTTGCGTGTCGCCGGGCAAAGAGACCATTCTTTCCACATTGTCTAAATCAATCTCAACATTATTAAAGTAAGTAGCTTCTTCGTCAGGATAAACCAGAAGCTTTTTGACAGTTTCTTTATCATAATCATGCCTACTCATCATGAATTCGACCAATTTTTCGTTGGGTTCAACGATTCCCGTAAAAGCTTGCCCTTCTATCGCCATATTCGTAAAAGTAGCCTGTTCGTCTACATTGATTTCATTTAAAGCCTCGCCTCCAAATTGGAGGACTTTCCCGCTAGCTATTCCGGTTTTAAACTGCGGCAGAGAAATAAGGTGGAGCATTACGTCTGTAGTTGTTATTCCTTTTCTTAATTTACCTATCAAAAACACCCTTATTGTTTCTGGAACTTTTAAGGGAATGTCTCCTGTAATTAATGCGGATGCAAACTCAGACGCGCCTTTACCTACAGCAAGTGCATTAGCAACTCCCAAATGGCACGTATGAGAATCATTTCCCAGAACCAACTCTCCTGGTAAAACATGTCTCTCGAGCATCACAGTGTGGCAAATACCTTCAACGCCGTCGCGTTCTGCCCTATATTCTTCAATTTGGTATTTTTGGGCAAAAGCCCTTTGTGCGTCTCGATGTCGAACGGTAACAGGAATATCTGTGGGCATCAAAGCAAGGTGATCTTCAAAGAGCCAAACGTTATCGCTTTTTACAGGAGCCTCTTCACCAAAAGTATTTCCAAGAACCTGCTGGGAAATTATTGTCTGAAGCTCGTAAGCATACTTTTTATCTACTCTGGCAATTAAAACGTCGCCCGGTTTTACGGCAGAAACACCATCGTTGTCCGTATTCGCGACTCTTGTATTTCTTGCAATAATTTTTTCCGCAATAGTCATCGGCCTTGAGTGGGTATCTACCTTTGGAATACTTACTCTTCCTTCAAGTCTTGCTTTAGTAAATGCCAGTAAACCTCCAGCCTTAATGATTTCTTGGGTAAGAGGGTCTTCATGGGCAATAAGTTGTTCAACAGTCAAAGCTTCTCTGGAAAGTAATTTGGTTGTTGGTTCATAATCATGATTGAGAGTATAAATTCTATAATTGTGACAATTTTCCTTAAAAATTCTCTCGAAGCTGCCGCCAATCAGAAAATCAATGCCGGCGCCTTGAAAAGCTAATTGAGCGTGTTCTCGGGAAGATCCTCTGCCTGCAGACGATCCCCAACAAATAGCTTGAAATTTTCCCTTCAGGTCCCCAGATTCTATGCCCTCTACTCCTGTTAAAAGATGTTTTGCCAGGTTTTCAGGATCCGAGTAGGTCATACACCATTGACTAGGGATTATTTGATCGGTAGAAATTCTATCTAATAAGTCATCGGGTTGAACATAACCCAGATCTTCGCCCTCAACCTGTCTTCTTATAAGCTTCGGATCTTTGGTTAACCACAAAATTCTGCCTGTGAGTCTCAAAGACTCTCTCGAAGAATCTGGCTCAGGATTTTGCTTTTCTTGTTCTATTTGTGACACAATTGAGTTATAGGCCGCATATTATACCATTAAGTTTGCATAGAAGGTCTATAATTAGTTACCTATGAACGAGAAGCAACCAACCTACGATTGGTCTACACACGATGGACCAATCAACCCTGTTAAAGAGCCATCTACTTATGTAGAAATAGACGATGAAACGCTACGCGATGGTCTTCAGGGAATTCAACTAACTCACCATCCTACACTCGAAACAAAAAGAATTTACTTGAGAGAAGTCTCTAAATTCGTAGAGCATGCTGATATTGGTTTCCCAGGAAATCATGAACGTCACAGAAGAGAAATTGTAGAGCTTATAAAATTCGCTTTAGAGAAAAACCTTGATTTAACCATGAGTGTGGCCGCGAGGGCTGCCAATGATTCCGATATAAAACCGATAATCGAAATTTCCCACGAGCTGGATGGTTATCCTCTGGAAGCAGATATTTTCTTAGATGGTTCAAACTACCGTGCTAGTGTTCAAGGATGGAATAGACAAGAAATGCTTCGTAAAATGGCGAAAAATGTAGAACTTCTAAGAGCTAATAATTTGCCAGTTATGTTTGTTGCAGAAAGAGCAACTTCAACAGAACCAGATGAGCTTTTTGAAGTATTTCAAATTGCAGCTGATTCAGGAGCAGAAAGGCTCTGCATTGCTGATACTCAGGGACGAGCTAACCATGATGTTATTCAGAATATTTTTAGGTGGGCTTTTAATGACATAGGCAGTAAATACCCAGAAATTAAATGGGATGGTCATTTTCATAATGATAGAAATTTTGGTGTATCCAATTGCATTGTTGCGGCACAAGAGGGAGTTGAAAGGGTTCATGCAACATGTTTTTGTATTGGTGAAAGGGCTGGTAATGTAGACCTAGCCGCGTTGCTACTGGTTCTTAATTTAGAAGGTTTTCGAAAGATAGACGAGGTTAATAATCAAGATATTCAGCAGTTAACAAATTTTAGCCAATTTGCGTCAAAGTTATTTGAGGGTTTTCCAATTCCTACTAATGCGCCGGTGATTGGTGATAGCGCTCATGCTAGTGGCTCAGGAGTTCACTCTTCAGCACTTTATCAAGAGTCACATAAAGATGGCGTGGTTGGTATATATTTTTCATATCCCCCTGGTTTGGTTGGAGCCAGGCCTAGAGTCGAAATAGGCCCTTTTAGCGGTGCTCACAATGTAAAAATTGTACTTGAGGAAGAAGGAATTAAATACGACCAGAGAATGATTCAGGCGATTTTAGATGAAGCACACGATCAGCGGGGAATTTTACCTAGAAGTATGGTAGTTGGAATTGCCCAACGTTTTCTTAATGGCAAAAAACCACAAAACTAGCCTCAAGTCATGATATACTGGGTTTAATGCCCGATACCCCTACAGCTTACTCTAAAAAAACATTCGAAGCTTTATGGGAAATTGAAAAGGTTGTTCTTGAAACTACTGATTTTGAAGAATCAACCCACAAGGTTGTAAACATAGTACTTAGTCAACTGGGTTATCTGCAATATGGTTACCATGTAATTGTACTAACACTTCTAGACAAAGAAAAAGGGGAATTAAGAAGAATAGCGATATCTCAAACTGAAGCTGCGCGGAAATTCTTAGAAGCATCCCCAATACCCTTTAAAGACATAATAATACCTTTGGCTAATAAGGAAAATCTGCTGGTAAAAGCAGTCGAAGAAAATAAGTTGCAAGTTACCTCGCACGTTGCTGATGTATTGTCTCCAGCTATAGGTAAAGAATGGGTCGAAAACTTTCAACAGAAACTGGGTGTAAAAACGAGCTTAGTCTATCCTGTCGGATCAAAAAATAAAATTCTCGGGGCGATGATATTTAGCGTCACGAAGAACAAGGATCTTATTTCAGAAGAGGAGTGGATAATTTTAGAAAGTTTTGTTGGGGCTGTAGGTGTGGCTTTGGACAACGCGCTCTTATTTAGATCATTGAAGTTAACCACCGCTAAACTCGATAAAGCCAATAAGAGACTTCAGGAGTTGGATAAATTAAAAGACGATTTCGTTTCTATGGCCTCGCATGAACTGAGGACTCCGATGACAGCAATCAAAAGCTATCTTTGGATGGCACTAAACAAGAAAAAAGCTGAATTGACTCCCGATTTAAATAGATATATTTTCCGTGCTTTCCATTCCACCGAAAGGTTAATTAATCTGGTCAACGATATGTTGAATATCTCCAGAATCGAAA
>CAYMGH010000002.1:0-16468 GCA_964389935.1 uncultured Gammaproteobacteria bacterium
TGCTCCTTTGAGGATTTTCTGGGATTTGAGAGTACTACTTTTACTTATTGCATTTTGATAAATTTTGGCAATCATTCTGCGATGTCTTAGGAGCTTTGTAAAATATAGTAATTGACCCAAGCCGATTGACGCTGCCACGTCTGTCATTTGCATTTTGAAACCGGCTTCTCTAATAGGGTAGTGCCAAAAAGTTTTGCCCCAGTGCCTTGTTTCTCTGTCGATGCCGTACCAGCGCAATAACCTGGCTTTTTTGGCATCCTTTTGGCTCTTGGTTGCCAGGATTCCACCGTCAACTGTGTTAATAATTTTAACAGCCTGAGTGCTGAAGCATATATATTCAGAGTGGCTGCCAATTGGCTTGTTACCAAATTGTGAACCCAGTGCCTGGGCTGCATCTTCAATAACAGGGATTTTATATGATTTGGCAATTTTTGCGATTTTATCAAGCTGTGCCGGATTGCCGCCCCAGTGAACCACCATTATCGCCTTTGTTTTTTTGGAAATTTTCCTTTCGATGTCAGCAGGGTCAATATTTCCTGACTGTGGATCCACGTCTGACCAGACAATATCCGCTCCCTCGCTAGCTATTGCAGCATTGGTTGCAAAACAAGTCATAGGGGTTGAGATTACCTGGTGTCCGTGAACACCAATTATCTTTAGTGCAAGCTGGAGTGCAGAGGTCCCGCTGTTTAGGGCTACGACATTCTTATTGTTAATAATTTGACTAATCTTTTTCTCAAATTCTTTAACCTTTGGGCCGTCGCCACCAATCCAGCCGGATTTTAAAGTTTGTACCGCCATTTTTACGGATTCTTTGGGGATAAACGGTTTAAAATTTGGAACTTTCTGGGCCATTTGCTTTTGTGACTAGCAAATATTGTAGCGGTCGCGGTCATTGACCGCAATCACAGACTTGGTAAAATCTTCTAGTGCCTTATCGCAAAATAGACATAGAATCCTCCTACCGCAAAAACGACTTAGGTAAAACATTATATGAGACTGTTTTAACCATAGCTCCCGAAATAATAGTCGAATTTGGGACTTTACACGGCTATTCAACAGTGGCCATGGCCCAAGCCCTCAGAGACCTGGGACGGGGAAGGATTATCGCGTATGATCTCTTTGATGATTATCGATATAATCATTCGACAAAAAAAGAGGTTATCAAAAACCTCAAAAAATATAAGTTATCCAAGTTTGCCACGGTTAAGAAACTGGATTTTTTTAAATGGCTTAAAAAGCCTGATTTTTTTGACATTCTTCATTTGGATATTTCAAACGATGGGAAAATTATAGAGACCGCCGCTAGTATACTGGCGCCATTTTTAAGGAAGGGGGCTGTTATTATTTTTGAAGGAGGGACACGCGAGCGAGACAATGTTTATTGGATGAAGAAATATAATAAGGTACCTATTTACCCTTTAAAGAGAAAATTAAATTATAAAGTTTTGAATAGGCACTTTCCTGCATTATCAATGATTAGACTGGCAAAACAATGAGGAAGGCAGAATTAACCATTGCCCTGGTCAGTTTCAAAACTCCAAGATTACTCGAAGATTGTATCAGGTCAATTTACCGCTACACTCGCGGCTTGAATTTTATCATTTATGTGGTAGACAACGGTTCTTTCGATGGCACAAGCGAGATGGTCAAGGAAAAATTCCCTCGAATAAAGTTAATTACCAATAACAAGAATAGATTTGCGACGACAGGGTTCAACCAAATCTTAAAAATTACTAAAACCCCTTTTGTGTTGGTTCTGTCGCCGGATGTAAAGTTCCTGGACAACGCAATTTTGAAAATGCTTAATTTTTGCAAGAAACATTTACAAGTTGCGGCTGTGTCCTGCAGGCAAATTGATGCCAAAGGGGATGTGGATAAGACATGTTCCCTTTTCTCAACGCCGATTATTGAAATTTTGAATTCTTCTATAATTGCACGGTTTCTCAAAAATTCTAAATTACTTTCAAAGTATAAATATGGATCTTGGCGGCGAGATAGCACCCGAAGAGTAGAGGTAATTGGCGATACAATTTTGCTTGCAAAAACACAAGTACTCAAAGAAGTTGGATTTTATGACGAGAATATGAAACTTTTTTTTATGGAGAATGATTTGTGTCTAAGGATAAAAAATGCCCGATATTCTGTCTGGCATATGGGATCTGTTACAGTTAAGCACTTAAGGGGACAGTCGACTTTAAAGTTTCCGCCTAAGCAAATGTATAAGATCTTTGAGGCGGATATGCTCTACTACTACAAAAAACATTTTGGAATCCGGTGGTGGATTTTCCTTTATTGTGTATATAGATTAAGCCGGTTGTATTGGTCTTTTGAGCCGTTTTGGGCTCTGGTTCGTCCAAAACCAAGTATAAAGTGAATTATTTTAATCAAAAGAAATTCCTGATTATATTTGATGATTTTGACAAAACCACTTTGCATAAAAACGTGGGGTTGTTTGCAACATTTCTAGCAGGCGAGGGTATTGCGGTCGATATTGTCAGCAATAAAACCAGAAGAAACGACAATCTAAAATTGCCCGAAGGCATCAATTTAAGGCGGCTTTTGGTAAAAAAACGTGACTGGCCGCAGCTTGATGACCCGGCTTTTGAAAAATTCATAAAGCAGGCTATCGGTGATTATTTCGCGCTTTGGGTTTATCGGGGTAGGCCTTATACGAGGCAGGTTTTAGCGCTTGCGAATCTAAACAATATTATTACACTTGTTAAATTAGACTCAAACGCCGGATTTTCCTTGTTGAGCAAACTGCTGTTTGCGATTTTCCCAAGAAATTTAGTACTTTTCGCGATGAAATTTGGAGCAGCGCACCCTAAAATTCCACATTTAGGACCTTTTAGTTGGTTTCTGCTTTACGATACGCCATTATCTTTGGCCTCAATTATTCTTTGCGAAACCCCGAAGTTATTTGTAAAAATGGGTGAAATTTTTGGTAAAAGTAAATGTTTTTTGTTTACAAATTCCTTGCCGGTTACTGAATTCACAAAACTTGAGAGGGAATTTGCCAAAGAAGGTTTAGTCAAAAAAAAACAGATTATTTCTGTTGGCCGTATAGTCAGAACAAAAGCATATGAAAAAGTAGTTTCGACGTTTTTGAAATTGCCGCGAAAATTAAGTGACGGGTGGCAACTTAAAATAATCGGTCCGTTTTACGATGAGGTTTACAAAAAAAAGCTGACTGGACTTATTAAAAAGAATAATGCACAAAAGTCGATAATTTTGAGCGATGGGCTTTATGGCCGCGATCTATACAAAGAGTATTTTCAAAGCAAAATTATGATGATGGCCTATCCAAAACCGGAAGGCACAAGGGGATTAGAAGGCCAGCCAAATGTAATTGTTGAGGCGATGTTTTTCCGGGACGCTGTACTTTCTGTTGATTCAGGCAGTGTGGATTATTTATTAGACTACGGCAAATGCGGAATGATTTCGCCCTCGGACGATGTTGGGAGGCTCACAAGAATGCTTGAAGACTTAGTCGCTGATGGTTGGAAGAGGAGGAAGCTAGCAAAATCAGCCAGGCGCCGAGTTGAAGAAAAATTCAATCTCGACAAGCTTTTCCCTGCGATTTTAAGAAAAATACGCCAAAATGACTACAGTTCTTATTTAAACGATCAGGAAAGCGACGATATTGTAGGCGAAAGTTTGAAGGGAACTATTTATAAGTATTGCGATTTTCTGACAAAAAAGCTGGCAGAAAGACAAGATTTTGGCAAATTAAGGATTCTGGATGTCGGTTGCCGAGAGTTTTTTACTTATGACTATTTTCTGGAGTTTTTTAAAAATAGGATTTTGGGAATAGATATCGGTCGCGAAGGACTGGAATATGCAAAAAGCAAGAATGTAATTAATCTGGACATGCATAAGATGGGGGGTTTTTTCGGCAAAAGAAGATTCGATCTAATTTTTGCGCTTCACGTTTTTGAACATGCCTATGATCTGGACCTTTGTTTGAGAAACAGCAGGGAAGTTTTGGCAAACGGCGGTCTTATTTATTTTGCGCTACCAGTACCGTCTAAAAACACGCGCAGAGGACATTGGGTAACTATTAAAAGTGAGGCTGAAATGGTTAAGATTCTTAACAGAAACGGGTTCAGCGTGATCTTTCATAAACTATTTAAAAACGGGCAGTTCAGACAAGAGCCGGAAATGGTAGGATTAGCGAGAAAGCGATGATTGACTGTTTGCGTTTTAGATATTATCTTTAATTGTGCTTAATTTTTTCCTGAAATTTTTGACTTTTGCTCTTCACGCTCCGGCAATTTTTTTAATTTATTATCTATGGAAGCCGATTTCAGAGTGGTACCTTTCGCAGGTGCCGGCACTTGGTGTCGATTTGTATCTTTCTGCAACTTTCGTTTCTTATCACTTAAAAAAAATTAACCTTCCATACAACTCATTTCTTGATTTCTGGTTTTCGGGTTTCCCACTGATTAGTACTTATCCCCAGCTGGCATTTTACTTAATGGTGCCTTTTGGGGCGAAATTTGGAAGTGTTGAGGGGGTAAGGGTTTTTGCAATGTTTTCGATATTGCTTCTCGCTGTTTTTTCGTATCTCTTATTTTTTAAGCTTTCGAGAAACCACGGAATAGGTTTGCTTTTGGCGCTTGCGGTTTTGTTTTCGCCAAATATATACGGATCTGCTATTTGGGCAGGCTCGATCCCTTATTTGTTGTCTATGGCATTTTTCCCTCTGGTACTTTTTTTTGGGGCAAGATATTTGGAGAAACCAACGCTTGGCAGATTATCACTGGTAAGTGTTGTTTGCGGTTTGGCTGTAATGATAAATCCGCTTTCGGTTCTGGCTTTTACCATCCCTTCGGTTTTTATAATTATTTTCTTTGCAGGGAGGCTTGGGAGGCTTTCCTTGATAAAAAGCGCCGGTCATTTTGTTTTTTTTAACTTCGGACTTTTAGGATCATCATTCACAGTTACTTATAGCGCGGTCTTTACTTTTATCAGGAAATTTTCTCTTCCAGGACTTGGCGCAGGCCGTGGTGCGCCGCAGGGCGGGGAAAGCCTGGAGGCGGCAAGAGGGGCGGCGGAAATCGCTAGTTTTTACAAGGGTTTAATTCCGCAGCTTTATACGAGGACAGAAACTTTTATTTTTGAAATTCTGGTTTTGGGTCTTTTGATAACGGCTGTTGCCTTAATTTTTAAAAACAAAAAAAATAAAATATACTATCTTCTTCCTTTTATTTTTATAGCTCTTTGGACCGGACTACATCCCATTATTAATCTTGGAAATATTTTCGATATATTAAGACACGATCCTTACCGTGCTTTCTGGCAGTTTACGGTGGCGGTAGCAGCGCTGGCTGCGGTTTTGTGCGGAAACTTTTTTAATTTACTTTCGGAGCGTTTTAACTTTAAGCACAAGCCCCTTTTAATTTTCGGGGTAGGATTGGCAATTTCGGTAATTGTTGGATATTTTGCCTGGGGCCATTTTAACGGGGCGCAGCCAAAATTAACGGATGTTTTAGAGGCCAATTCGGAATACTCTTCGGCTTTTCCCGAGGCACTGAGTATTAGTACTAAGAGGGAAGACCAAGAAAAACTAAAAGCTGCTCTTGTGCCATCTTTTATGGACCCGAATGACCGGAATTCGCGTCTTTATGAGGCTGATGCCACTGTAAACATCTGGTGGAAGACATTTTTTGATAAACCTTTGGTACGGGGATATCTTGATCCGCCAATTGGTCTTCAGAATAGGTGGGGAGTTTTTCTTTTGGATATTTCAATTGCCAACGATACTATTGTCCGTGATTTTAAGGTCAGCGAAAAGGTGGCTTTAAATAATGCCCTGTTTTTTATAGATTGGTATGCTATTGGCTTTTTTGAGGGAGGAAGGATATCCAGTAAGGGGCCAAGCGTCGGACCATCTTCATATTTAATTACCAACCATGTGTTTGACAGGGAAGAGGAGGTGACTGCATACGGAGGAGTGCTCAAATGGCAGACTGCTTCAGGTAAACCAGAGGTTGTTTTAGATTTACCTCAAAAACTGCATTTTTTTAAGGTAGCCGACCAATATTCGTCTAATGTGGTTTCCGCAGTCAATGTACCTGCGGTCTTGGTTTTTTCCTCAGATGATGGTTTCGACGATGTGATGCGGGTTTTTGCGAGTTTAAATTTAAACTCCAAAAAGATTATTCCTGTAAAAGGAGCATTTATAGACGATTTTTCAAAAGAAGAGCTTTCCAGCTTTGATGCTTTAATAATTTCCGGTCCTTACAAATACAAAAACACCAAACGGGCTTTTGCCCTTCTGGAAGGGTATGTAAAAGGAGGAGGGAAGCTCTTTATAGATACGGGCGGGGAAGTCAAGGAATCGTCCGGTTCTAATTTACCGGAGGTTATTCCGTTTGCGCAGGGAGAGCGCCGGGTATTTGGCAGGGAGCCGGAACTTAAAGGTGATGGCACTCTTTTGGAGGGGGTTAATCTTTCCGGTTTTGGGCCCCTTGTTTTTGATAATTCTGAATGGAAGCTTTCAGTGCCATTGGGGGGGGTGCGGGATAATTCGAGGATAATTCTTTCCCATAAGGACAAACCAATAATGATTGAGAGAGAATTAGGGCAGGGCAAAATTATTTGGTCCGGGCTTAATTTTTTCTACCACTTTAACCAATACCAGAAAGAAGATGAGGCAAAACTTTTTGCCAATATCCTTGCGAGTTCCGTTGATCTTTCCGAAAAGAAGAGCAGTCAAGTTTCGGTAAACTTCGAAAATAGCGAAAAGGTAAATGTTGAGCTTTTGGAAAAATCTCGAGGGGTCCTTTTTAAAGAAGAGTATTATTCCGGCTGGAAAGCCGCATCCGGAAGGGAGAATCTCAAAATTTATCCAGCGGGTCCAACCTTCCCCGGATTTATGTACGTCCCTCTTAAAAGTGGGCAGGATTCTGCGACAAAAGTCACATTTAAATACACAGGCACGAAACTTTTTTGGACGGTAGGCTTTTTAAATCTTTTGTCAATATTGGTACTTTTGGATATGGGTTTGGGCGCAAAAACTTTAAGCAGGCTATTGGTCTTACTGTTTGCCCATACTCGCGGTAGACTTTTTAAATGGTGGCAAAGAGAAGAGGAGGAATAAGTTGTGACAAGTGACATTTGACCCATTCGATATAACTCAGGGTCATCTCTTCGAGTCTGAGCTTCGTTGAGTAGTTCCTCAGAGTCGATGACCTGAGCAACGTCGAAGGATTGACAGCAATCTGTTTTGAAATTATGAGCATGAAGGAAAAATTCATTAAAATTGGCAGGTTTTTTGCTTGGGCAGTTTTGCATCTGGTAGTTGTTTTTGCGGTCGTTTATGCTTTTTGGCCCATTGCCACTTGGTATTTTACCTACAGACCGGTTTGGGGTGTAGATTTTTTTCTATTGCCCAACCTTGCCAATCTTTTGTCTGAAAACCTGGTCCGGCCATGGCAATCCTGGATTTACGCTTGGTTTGGAGGTTACCCTATCTCGTACGGTCTTCTTTTCGTTTACATAGGCTCGATTCTTGACAAATTCTTCGATTTGGTTGTCGGTATCCAATATTTTGTTGTTGCCTCAACAGTACTCTTTGTTTTGGGATCTTATTTTTTGTTTTTTGTAATTTGCAGAAATTTTGCTTTGGCCGGAGTTCTGGCAGTAGCTGCTGCTTATTCTGGGGGTGTTTACCAAACTCTTACCTGGGCTGGCAGTTTGCCAAGTTATATAGCGCAGTCAAGTTTTCCCTGGGCGCTTGGGTTTTTAGTTTTATTTTTAAAAACTTCAAATTATAAATTTCTTTTAACATCGGCTTTGATATCTGGCCTTTCTGTTTTAGGGCATCCTTTGACTTTTGTAATTTACATTGTGCCGGCCACAATGATACTTATTTTTACTACATTCGAGCACGGCCTGAGACTGCTTGAGAAGTTCAAAGTTAGCGGTATTTTTATTTTAATATCGGCAATAGTCGGTCTGCCAGTTTTTGGACAGCTTGCAGGGTTTGCCCTGAAGTATGCTTTTAAACCCAGTTACGCAGGCGCTGCTCTTTCTACTACAGAGGCAAGTGGTGCTGTCGATGTTGGGGCTGCCGCTTTCAACAAACTGCAACCGGCAAGGATGTTTTCCGACAATCATCCGGCACCATTTATACTCTTAGCGATAGTCACAGGCCTGTTTCTTTTAAGCGTAATTTTGGGAAGGAAACCTAAACCGGTTTTGGCGGGTATTCCCTATATTTTAATTGCAGCATACTTCGCATTTTATGTCTGGCTTTTTGGGCAGGGAATATCAATTTATCATGGCGGCTGGTACAGATTGTTTTGGCATGTACCGGTATGGATCGGTATGCTGGTTTGTGCCCTTTGGTTTCAAAGCTTTGTTAATTTTTCTTATGCTGTAAAAACGAATATTTTAAGGCTGGTTTTAAATTTAGGAGCGACGTTGGCGATTCTAGTTATCGGTGGATCTTATCTTTATGCTTCAGGTTATGGCTCGGCTATTGCCAGTATAATTTACAGGAGCCAGGTTTCATCCTCTCATCCAGATATTTTGAATTTGAAGATAACTGACAAGGACAGAGATGAATTAAAAAAAAGGCTTTTGCCAGCATGGATTAACGGTGATGATACTAACTGGCGGCTTTATAGTGGGGACCAGACTGTCAATTTATGGTGGAATAGTATGTTTAAAATGCCTCTTGCCCGTGGTTATCTAGATCCACCAATTGAGCCGGACAAGCGCGGCTTTTTGTTTTTACTTGATGCTGGGCTTTCCGAGGACGAGGGTCAGGCCCAACTTTCATTTTCGTTTAAATACCCGCAGGAGAGCGCTATATCGTCAACGCTTTTTTTGATTGACTGGAATTCCGTTAAATATTTCGAGGGTGGACACACCGGGGCGACATTCAAGCCTGTCCCTCAATACCTGACGGAATTGTTGGTCAAAAGAGAGGAAATTTTAAACTTCGATGATCAGAAATATACAAAGCGGCCGGTAACCCTCAAGTTTGTCGAATTTAAAGACGAAGTGAGCTCTGCGATTTTGACAGGAACCAAGGCCTCGACTTTAGGAATTTTTGCCAGTGACCAGGGATATGAGAATGTTTTGCGGGCAATTTCACTTTTGGACAATAACAATTCCCAAAAATTAATACCTGTTAAGCTTGGAAAAATGATTGACGAGTACAACTTGAAGGAACTTTCTAATTTTGATGCCCTCTATCTTTACGATTATGATTTTAAAAATGGAGACAAAACCTTCAAAAGGCTTACGGAATTTGTATCAGGTGGCGGCAGGGTTTACGTTGATACAGGGGTGGAGGTAAAAAATTCGTCCGGTGTTTTACCAGAGCTTTTCCCTGTTAAAGAAGTAGAGCGAAAGGGTATGGGGAAAGAATGGGATTTGGAGGTTCCTGAAACGAATTTTTCAGAAGGTGTTGGTTTTTCCAAATTCTCACCTTTGGTTTTTGACGGGAATGAATGGAATGTTTCTTCAGCAAGTGTCAGTGACGTTAGAGAGCAGGCAACAGTAATAATGAAGCATAAAGGCAGAGTAGTTTTCGCATCCCAAAAGTTGGGCAGCGGGGAAGTTATCTGGGGAGGTTTTAATTTACCTTACCACGTGATTCGCGATTACAATTCCCAGGAGGCAAAATTTTTCAACAAAATATTGGCTGCACTTGTTGATCTTGGTGTTGAGAAGCCTGCCGATTCTGAAGTTCGTTTTGTCAATTCGAACAGGAGGGAAATTACAACAGCAGGTGCCCGCGGAGTCCTGTTCAAAGAGCAGGCCTATTCCGGTTGGAGTGCAAAACTTAAGGAAAACGAGCAAGGCAAAAGCGGCAGATTGAAAATATACAAAGCAGGACCAGCCTATCCTGGGTTTATGTATATTCCGCTTCCGAATACAGGAAAAAGCAAAGTCGAACTGACATTTTCCGGGTCAGGTACCTATAAGGTTCAGATTATTGTTTCGGTTTGCGCAGTTGTAATTTTGGCTGATGAGGTACTTTTGGGTGGACTATTTTTGGGGAGGTTGAGAAGATTTAGTTGGCGAGTAATCAAGAGGCAGGTCGGCCGATGGTGGGAAAAAGAAGAAGAGTGAACCTTTTATTATTCTTCTTCTATCCAGCCTTTAATTTTTTTGTTTAATTTTATAAGCAAAATTTTTCGAAGTCTAGCAAAGACGATACTCGAAAGATAATTGACAGGTTTTGCTAAAAAGAGATAAATAATACTTGTTGCCAGCGATACTATTGTAAGCCAAAAAAGTCCCCAGGTTGTTTGATTGCCCTTAAATTCTAGCGTAATTTCCCCTTCGGATTTAACCGGTACATACATAAATTCCAGTCCGGCCTTGTAAACGGGAAGTTTTGTTTCGTTAACTTTTGCCTGCCATCCGGAGTGGTAATTTTCTTTAAAGTAGAGGCCTTTTGTCTTTCCGGCAGTTTCTATTTCAATAAGCTCCGGTTTGGGTCTTGAGACTTTGAATTCCGGAGTCTTTCTGGAGTTAGAATTTACGAGATCGTTCAATAAATTTTTGAATAGTTTCGCCTCTTCAAAATTATTGCTGTCTACAACATGGAAGGGGAAATTAAAGCCGCTCCAGACGACCACACCTTTGCCTAATTGGCCTTTGGTGATAATCGGTTTGTTGTCAAAAAGAAGAACGGGCTGGGCCCAACTTCTTAAATTTTTGGCAAAAGTGGTGCGCCAAGGGCCGTCTTTAAAAGATAATTCAGAAAATTTAGAGGTGTCTATACCTTCAACTGTTTCGGCCAGCTGCCAAGTCTTGTCTTTAACATCTTTGATTTCAAGATTTTCAGCCGGAAACAATTGAGGGAGTGTTTTTTTGCCAAAACGTTGCTGTGAACCTGTTTCAATATAAAGATGCCCGCCATTTTGCACAAACTTTGTCAGTTTTGCAAAGTCGTCACCTGAATATTGATACAAGAAAACAATTGGGAAATTTTCCAATTCTTCCTCGGTGACTTTGCCCAAGGACGCGGAACCTCTTACTGGAATCAAAACTTTTGAGTTGGTATTAATCATGGCAAGTACTCTGATGAAGCTTTCATAGCCTTTCGGGTCACCGATAAAGAGTACCGGTGGCGAGTTTGTTGCTGAGACAATTGGGGTAGTTATTTCGTCTTTTAGCTCGAACCACTCAAAGTCCCTTAGGCTTTCGGATCTTAAAACTATGTTTTTGTCGTTGGTGATTTCACTAGGGTAAAGAGCTTGTGAATTTTCGATATATTTAATTCCGAAAGCATCAAGCAAAAATTTTGTACGATTGGCAACTAACTCCTTTTCGATGTCCGGATCTACATCACGGGTTGAGCTCTGAAGGAAGAAGAGCCAATCCTGATGGACTCCCAGGGGGTGGTTTGAGTAGCCTCTGGTTTGTGGAACTTGCGATGTAAAGTTCCACCAATGTACAAGACCAGAATTAAATATATCAAGACGCCAGTTAGTATCTGCTTTGATTAACCACTCGGGGACTAGATCAGTTAAAGGTTTTGTCGCAAATTGGGGAATTGTGTAGGATACGGCATCGAAGGGGACAGTGGCATTAAAATCTTTATGTATTTGAACAGGTTTGACGATGCTAATGAATAAGATCACCAGAAACGTCAGAGAGGCAATAAGCGATGAATGGATAGAAGCAACGCGTCTTACGGCAGCAAAAAAGCTAGCAGCTGCCAAAAGCATGAACAGATTTGCTGCCCAAAAGATTCTAGTTGGGAAAATGACATTGGCAACACCATCGATCAACTTTAGGTAGGCTGAAAGGACGTACAAGAAGAAAAACAGAAGACCAGCTATGGCTGGTATTGCAATGAGCAGATTTATTTTCCTTGCGAATACTTTAAGAGCTGTGGCTAAAAGGAAAAAGGTGACTGCGGTTATTGCTGAGATCGGTGTGAGCCAAACAATTAAATGCTTAGGATACTCTCCCCAACATTGACTACTTGCGCAGGCCGCTGTGCCGGAGCCGATAAATGTCTGCAGAAAAAGCGTATAGAGTCCAATTGAACCTATGCTTACTGAGATAATTGCGAAAAATAAAAAAAACAGCAGTTTGTGGGCCGTTTTTTTTGAAAGAAGCAGAAAGAGAAAAACTATAGTTGATGGCAAAAGGACCATCAAGAAACTTGTGGCACCATGGGCAAGAAGTGCCAGACCAGATAGGATTGATGCTGAGACTAGATAAGGAAGCCGGTTTTTTTCGCAAAAGCGGTAGAGAAAAAAAAGAACAGCGGGAAGAAACCATTGAATGTTTGCAGAGGATATAAACGCCCCTGTTGTTAACTGGTAATAGGTAGCCCTTGTTGTCATCAAAACCAGAACAAAGCTTGCTGCAATCAACCAGTTTTTGGAGACCTGCCATATAAGTAAAAGAGATGCGATAAAGAAAAGTACCAGGGACGCATAAGAGAAGAGATTAAGGGCAACTGTCATTGAATATTCTTTCAACAGAGGAATCATCAAAAGAAAACCAAGGAACGGGTAGCCTCCGATTGCAGGATTGCCCTCATTCCAGAAAGGCAACCAGGAGGATGCGAGATTAGTTTGATGTTTGGCGAAGTGCGCCAAGTAGGTCAGGGCATTGAAGTAATCACTGCCCACTGGCTCTGACCATACATAGGATTTACCAAGCAGTTGCCAAAGAGTATATGTGGTTAGTAAGGCAAGTAATACAAAGGCCGAAGAATTTAAGAGAAGAGAAATGAATGGAATTAATTTTTTAACCACTTTCGACTTTTTTGAATATTTTCAAGAATCAAAGAAAACCTTCGGCTAGTTTTGGCCCAATCTAATCTAGATGGTTCAAGCAAGGCCTCCTCTGATAGCTTTTTATACTTTATATCATTTTCTAAAAGACCCAGAACAGACTGGGCAAATTCTTTTGTGTTACCGAGCGGAATCTTAATATAGCCTTTTTTAAAAACCTGGCCCAAAATACCGATGTCCCAGCCTACGACTGGCATACCGCAGGTCATGGCTTCGGCAACAGCCAGACCCCAGCCGGCTTCATGATCTGTAAAAAGAAAAACCTTTGAATTTTTAAGAATTGACCATAATCTTTTTTGGGGAATGAATCCTAGAACGTGGATATTTTGCGAAAGCTTATTTTTAATGATCATTCTCATAATCCTTCTGATATTATCCGCTGATCCGGTGCCGATGATTGCAAGCGTGGCATTTGGTTTTCTCTTAAGGATCTCCAGCCAGATGGCCGGTAAATCATAAACACCCTTGGTTGCATGGATACGGCCTAGGTAAATGGCATCGTAGCCCTCTTTGCTAACGGGGACAAATTTTCTAAGAGTGAGATAGTCTACTCCGCCCTCGAGTATATGAAGTTTCTCCCTGGTAAACCCATGGTTTGTTAAGGTTTCTTTTAGTGATTGATTCAAAACCAGTACCACGTCGGCTTTCTTTTTTATGGCATAAGCTGATATTTTCTGGATTAGTGCTGACCCAATGTTAATCAAAAGGTTACCCGGCCTTTTGAAAGGCGGGGGAGAAAGGTGGTGGATTCTGGCAATCCAGGTGCGTCTTGAGTTTAGCTTTTTGACGATAAATGCCGGGATTACATCCGGCAGAGTGTCCGTCGACGAATAAATTAGTGTATCTTGGGGGGTTTTGGTGATTATCGGTATGATTTTGATAGCCCTGAATACGTAATTAACAAGAACTATCCAAGGAGAGGTGATATCGTCCAAGAAGGTATGATTTAGAGTAATAACTTCGACATCCTTTTTGCTTTTTTGCCAGTGAGAAGTATTGGCTTTGGGGATAATTACGGATAGTTTTAGGGGTTTTTTTAATTGACTGACCATTTTGGAAAGCAGTAAGTCGCCGCCGGCAATACCGACTTTGCCGACGTGGCCGGCTTCAAGCGCGATAATTTTTGTGTGGTTGGTGATAGTAACATTCTTGATAAGCGTTGTTAGATTTTGAGTATGGTTTGCTAAAGAATAGTATTTGCGGGCTTTTTGAGCAGCAGTTTTGCCTACTCTTTCAGCGTGACGCTTGTCGGATAAGAAAACTCTGAGGGCTTCAGCTAAACTTTTTTTAGTGGTTTTTTCAAGAAATATGCCATCCTCATGATCTTTTAATAGGTCGGTTACTCCGGAATTTTTGGGAATAATGATAGGAAGGCCTATGCTTGCTGCTTCAAGGGCGGAAATGGAAAATGCTTCTTGATGGGGTAGCACCCAAACTCTGGCTTGGCTGCAGATTTCTCTAAAGTCTTGGTCTTTATAATGGGTAATGATTCTTACTCTTTCTTTAAGCCCATATTCTCGCACAAGATTCTTGAACCAGCGCAAATCATCCTGATTTTCCCAAATACCGGCAACAGTCAGTTTGGTTTTTGGAAAATAGGGCAGAACCTCCAATAGTAACTGCAAGTCCTTACCTTTGCCCCATCTACCAGTAGTTAGGATGTGATCTCCGGGTGTGGATAATGGTTTTTCGTGAAATTCTGTCCCTAAGTAAAGTATTTTCGGATCAGTACCATATTTTTCTTTAATAAATTTTCGATGAAGTCGGGAATCAATTGTGACAATTTTGGCATTTTTGACGAGTCTTTTTTCCAGATATTTAGCAATTGTTCTTATAAAAGGCGAGAGAATATAAAGCGGCGATCTGGTATAGATTTTGTCTAGAATATAGATCATGGGGTCATGAATCATAAAAATGTAGGGAATTTTAATAAATCGCTTTGCAGCCAAGGCTGTGAAGCTTGTAGTTGAGCCGTGGCTGATTATAATGTCAGGGTCAAGCTTTTTTAATTGGCCAATTGCCAAAATTGGTGAAAGAAGATGCAAAATTGACAAAAAGCTAAAAAAGGGCAGCTTCAAGTTTTTTTTGAACATTGGCGGGTAATCATCTGATAAAAATCTATGGGGGATGTTTTTAACCAGGTAATTAAATTTGCTATGATAACCATCTCTCATTAGAACCAAAAGAATCGCATCATAGCCAAGTTTATTTAAACCTAGGACTTGGGCAGCCGCCGTTTTTTGGACGCCGCCCGGGATTAGTTGGTCGACTAGGACTGCAACTTTAATTCGTTTAGTCATTTTTTTGGGCAAGCAGCCAAAAACTGTTTCTTATAAAAGTTAACGGGGATGAAATTAACATGAAAATCATAAAGATTTTAATAAATTGTGGTAACTTGCTAAAAAAAGGAGGGAATCCTTCATCAAAAGCAGGATGATAAAAAGCTTTAAACGTAAATTTAAAATTACCAAAGCCGAATTTATTCAAAAATCTGGCAAGACTCCAGGGGGTGTAGAAATTGACATGTGTCGGGTCTTTATATGCAAACCAATTTTGGCGATGAATTAAGCGAAGTGGAGTTGCAAAATTTGGTGTTATTAAAAAAATTAACCCCCCAGGCTTAAGGACCCTTATAGTTTCTTTAATAAATTTTTCTGCCTCTTTCGGTGTTAAGTGCTCGATTATTGAGATTGCTGTAATGAAATCTAGAGAATTTTTTTTAAATGGTAGTTTTGTCGCTGAAGCTTTAAAAATCACACCATTTTTATTTATTTCCCTTGCCCTTCTTACAGCCACATCAGCAATATCGCAGCCGTAAGCTTGGAAATTGTTATCATTGAAAAATTTAACCAGTCGTCCGGTAGCGCAACCGACATCCAAGACTGTCTTAAGATTATTTTTACGCATAATAATTTTTAGTGATTTTGCCAAATATAAAGACAAAAGATCATGTCCCTCGAAGTATTTTTTGTCATAGTATCTAAATCTTGCCGATTTTTCCATGTAAATTATTTAAAAAGCTGTAAGTATTGTTTTGTACATTTTTCCCAAGTAAAAATTTCTTGGGCTCTTTTGTAAGCCGCCAACCCCAGTTTTTTGGCGAGGTATTTATTTCTAATAAGTGCTGCAATTGTGTTTTCAAGCTCTTTTTGATTTTTACAAACAAAACCAGTCTTTTTATTTATTATCAATTCGGAGGCAGCGGCATAGTTTAAGGCAATCGATGGTTTCTGAAAGAACGCCGCTTCTGCTATAGGTAAACCAAAGAAAAGGAAGCGGTCACAAGTTACATAAACATCACTATCTTTATAAAGTCGGGCAAGTTCACTATCCGAAACTTTAGTTTTGAAATGGACATTTGGACTGGCGTATCTCTTCAGGTAGGATAAGTATTTAGGTTTAATAGAAGTTCCGGCAATCGTAAGGTCTACTTTTTTTCGTAATTTTTCGGATTTCATAATCTCTATTAACAGATGGAAGTTTTTGTAGGGAGTGATTCTTGAAACTGAGAGTAAAGGGAGTGGTTTCTGGTAACTGCCGCCAGAGGCGAGCCTCGCCTTCGGCGGGGTTTCTGGTAACTGCCGCCAGACGCGAGCCTTGCTTTCGAAGGGTCTCCTTTTAACTCGCAGATGATTGCATATATTCTAAAGCATCTTAGATTTTTGCTGATACAACTTGTTAAT
>CAYMGH010000002.1:16478-30266 GCA_964389935.1 uncultured Gammaproteobacteria bacterium
TTCGGCGGGGTTTCTGGTAACTGGTCTTGGGTAACTGGTAGGTGATTGCCGCCAAGATAAATAACCTTAGATTTTTGATGATAAAACCTTTTCATTTCTTTCCCGCAGTAATTGCTAATTGCCACAACCTGGTCTGAGAGGCGGGCAGAGATTAACTCCGAAAGAAAGATGAAAGTGTCTGAAATTTTATTGACAACGATATCAAGGAGACTGACCTTTTCGTTCGGGTTTTTGTTCTCCAGATAAGCTCCAAATTGTGTACCCATATAAATTCGTATGGTGGCAATTCCTGCCAGTTTAGCGGCAATAATTGAAGGCAAGAAAGCTGTCAGGATTGCTACATCAGGTGCCTGCGAGCGCAGAAGTTTTGTTAGCCGGTAATCCGGGATTAGCCTTGATAGAATCTTGGATTTTATTTTTGAAAGTTTAAATACGTTGATTTTTTTCAAAGCAAGATCGCGGGATATTTTTTGATTTGAATCATATGCGTAAACAGATACGTTATTCCCCAATTTTTGTAGGTGTTGTGAAAGCTCAACGGCGACTCTCGAGCCAGATTTAGCGCTCAAAGATTGGGTCACAATGGCGATTTTATATTTTTTCATTTATGTAGAGACGATAGATAGTGATTCCAGCAAGTTCGAACTTTTCTTGTAATGTGTAATTTTTGAAGATGGTCGCTAATGTTTTCTCTCTTTGCTCTTCGAAAGTCCACTTCTGGGTGTCTACGAGCCATAGTGTTTTCTCATTGAGTGAGTTGTATCTTTCTTCTCCAAAAAGATTAATCAGGTTTTGTGAAAGAGGATTCTGGCCAGCC
Source organism: uncultured Gammaproteobacteria bacterium (assembly GCA_964389935.1). Taxonomy (GTDB): domain Bacteria; phylum Patescibacteriota; class Microgenomatia; order Curtissbacterales; family GWA2-41-24; genus WO2-FULL-40-11. The sequence continues at coordinate 17,296 of CAYMGH010000002.1, forward strand.
AGAATATTTTTTTGCTTGTCATGTGTGTAGAAAATATGACTGTAGTAGGTAAAAACTGAAGTATGCAAAACTGGTGTCTGCGGTCTGGTTAAAGTTATATGGGCTGAAGGTTTAAGCTGGTTCTCTTGGGACTTTTGAGTCGGAAATACAACATAAATATTGAAAATAAGTAGTGAGATGGCGGCTGTTGTCAGCATTGCTTTGTGCTTAAATGATATGATTGCCACTGAGATAATTAGAAAATAAATTGGCGTAAAAATGGCGAAGGCTTTTGGAGAGAAAACATCCACAAAAAATCCAACAAGACTTAGGATTACCACAGGTAAAAGATAAATTATGGAGAATTTTGACTTTATGATCCCTGCCAAAAGCATTACGATGAAAAAAATTGAGGATATGGCAAAAGGAATAATGGAAAAACGAGATTCTTCTAAGTAATCGCTAATTGTTTGAGCGCCTATTGAGCCAATTTGCGGAGAAACAAGCGTTTGGGGAAGTGCGACAGTTGTCGCGGGGCAATAACATGCAGTGTGTGTAACCTGAAAGCTAAACAGAATCCAAATAAGAAGAGGTGTAAAGATAATTGGAAGAATCATGAACCACCTCTTAATTGATTGTGTTTTCCCAACTAATGTTATGAGAGTTAAAGGAATAAATAGGAGAGCAATATAGTAATGGGTCAACAATGAAATTGATGAAACTGCAGTAAAAGTTAGGGGAAAGTTCTTTTTAATATTCAAAAATAGATAAACGATAACTGTAATTGCCAGAATGCCGATTGCGTGAGGTCTGGCCTCAGTTGAAAGATAAACAGCTTGCGGCGATAGAGCGATTAATAAAGCAGCGATAGAGGGAAACTTGCCTTTTTGCCAAATTTTTGCAATTTGCCAAACGAAAAATATCGTGGCGATTCCTGCTAAAAAGGAAGGTAGGCGCAGCACAAGCTCATTTGAGCTAATTTTTAATATTTCGTGAATTAATAAATAAAAGATCGGGGGATTATTGTCCGCAAGTGAAGCAGTGAACAATTCTCGATAGTTGAGCCTTGCTATCTGATAGGTAAATGCTTCATCAAACCAAAAATCATGAGATTTAGCTAAATAAAGAAGACGAATTGCCAGCCCAAGGATTATGATTAGCTTTAGACTTAGGCTATTTTTGAAAAAGAAATTTGGATTTCTCGCATTACGATATGCTTTTTTTCGCGCCATCCGAGTCTTCCTTAAGTGTTTAAGATTCCAAATAAAACCCGCAAGCATTGGTTTGTAGGTTTTCATTTGAGATTTTAAATTCTGACCCACAATTAAAATTGTGAACTGGGCAATCAGCGAGGTTGTAATCTGAAAAAGAGTAGCATTTTTAAAAAGGCAGCGAAATCTGCTCTTGTAGCCTTCGTATACAATCTTTTCAAACTTTTGGCGAAAGGCAGTTTTACCAAAACCGTGAAAGGCAATAGCCTTAGGGTTGAATACGACTTTCCAGCCGAATTTTTTAGCGCGTAAGCATAAATCTAGGTCTTCAAAATAGAGAAAAAAACCCTCATCTAGAAACCCAATCTCATCTAACATTTCCCTTCTTACTAAAAAACCGCCCGCCGGCGGCAGGTCGCATTCACGAATTTTATTAATACCCGACAGATCATATTGATGATAGGAGAGATAAGGGTTGACCCGTAGGCCATCAAAGGCCAATTTTTTCCGGTTGTCCTTAAGAAATGCCAAGTGTCCAACGATGCCTATTTGCTGGTCGTTTTCGGAAAGAGCAACCATTTCTTTTAAATAGTTTTTTTCAAGAACAATGTCACTGTTGGAAAGGAGGATATAGTCACTTTTCGATCGGCGAAGGCCTATATTGACAGCTTTAGAGTAGCCTAGGTTTTTGGGATTTTTTATAAGTGTAACAATTGGAAAATACTTTTTAATATTTTGCACAGTACCATCGTTTGAGTTATTGTCGACAACAATTATTTGGAGTTTCTTTTTTGGATAGTCGAGCATAAGACACGATCTTAAACAGTCTTTTGTGTCTAGCCAGCCATTGTAAGTGGGGATTATGATTGCAACTTTTGAGAGTTCTTTTTTGCCCCAACGGTTTTTGGAGGAGTTCATTTACATCGGTAAAAAACCACTTGCCAGGCAGGGGCCACAGACGGTTTCCATGTTGTTTCTGATTTTCTCGCGCAAGATTTTTCTGGAAATTTGATAATATCTATTGTTCCAGACCGATTTAAATGGTTCTTGAAAGACATTGCCGAAGTCGAATTTCTGAGCATAAAAGACACAGCATGGCTGAACGGCGCCGTGGGCCCCGATACTAATCATTTCCCACGGCCAGAAGCAATCTAAATCCTTATCCTTGCGCTCACGTTTTTCAACGTCGTAAATGTTGTATTTAGGATTTTTCGGAATCCAGTCTCTCTTTTCCCAGATTTCTCTTTTTACCGTTGGGACATCGGAGCCGAGGCTCATCTTCATGGGCAGATCTTCGAATTCGACACCTAGACTTTGTGCAAACTTTCTGGTTTTTTCGACCTCGTGTTCGTTGTGACGAAAAACGACAAAACGCCAACGCAGTTTAGGTGTTTGGGATCTCATTTTCTTTTTAAGTTCTATAAGGTTTTTGAGGTTGGTGACCGCTTTTTCGAAATTTCCACCAACCATATACTTTTCATAAGTTTTTTGACTACCGCCATGAATACTGCAAATCAGAGTATCTAAACCACTTTTTATAACTTGTCTGCCAATCTTTTCGTTGTAAAAGTTAAGATTGCTACTAATTTCAACTTTCAATTTGTACTTTTTGGCATACTTGATCATTTTGAAAATATGAAGATTGATAAAAGGCTCTCCCCAATTATAGAGATCCAAGTGGATAGCATATTTTCCAACTTGGTCCATTAATTTTTTGAAATTTTTGAACTCGAGCATCATCTTATTTCTTGAAGGGTCTCGTTGGCCGGTGGTGCAAAGAGCACAAGAAAGATTGCAGACATTGCCAGGCTCTACAACTAGAAGGATAGGATAGTTTTTGACAACGTCCGGACGGCGAATCATGCTGTAAGTAGCCAGAGCGTAGTTTTTGGCCTTTGTGACCTGACCTTGTTTTAAAAGATTGAGAAGGACAACAGAGCGGTCTTTAAAAGGGGGATACCATCTTTTTAGATTTAATTTCATCTGGTAATGATGCGGTTTCCCGATCTTAAATATTTTAGCTGGGATTCTTAAAAAGTACAAAGGCGAATTTTAGAGGTAGGCGAATGTGTCTATATCAAACTTATTAACTATTATTTTATAGCCATTTTTTTTCAGCAGTTTTGCGCAAGCTTTTTTATCTTTTTCTGAAAGATGGATATGTTCATAGAGGACCATTTTAGGTTTAATTTTTTCAAAATCTATCCTTTTTATGATTTGGAAATCGTAACCTTCTGTGTCGATGTTTAAAAGATCAATTTTCTTGACTTTATTTCTGCTAAGCAGCCTTTTCAGTGTAATAGTTTTTATTTTTTCTTGGGTGAAATATCTTTCAAAACTGGGGATTTGGGATTTATGCTTTAAGACAATTTCTTTTTCAAAAGAACCGATATGATCATACCAGATCGGATTTGCGGGGTTATTATTTTTTTTTACTCTGTAAAAATTTTTATAGCCATTTTTTTGAGCGATCGCTACATTTTCAAATATTAGACCTTTATTACCTTTGTAGGTTTCCTTCAATTTTTTAAATATGTAGGGAACCGGCTCTACCAGAACTCCCCTCCAGCCAAATTTTGTGACTAAGTTGTAAAGATTATCCCCAGTTATGCCGTCATTTGAGCCTATTTGGACGAAGAAAAAGTTATCCGGGTTTTCTTGGAACTTACGAATAATAATACGGCGGATTTGAAGTTCTATTACTTTGACGATTAAGACTTCAGGATTTTTAAAAACAAATAGAATTTTTGTGATGAGATTAAGACTCATTTATTTATCGCTTTACCGAAATGACAAAGTAGCAAGAAGGGATTTTTTCAAAAACTGGCAAAAATGGAATTACTTTGCCATAGTTTACTGGAAGCGTCCAAACTCCTCTGAAAACAATATGAAGGCCGGCTTTCTCTATTAATTTTACAAGCTGACTTTCGCCAATGGGTTTTTCAAGCGGCTGATGTTTAATATTAAAGATGGTTGTTACTAAATGGAAAAGGAACTTGCCAAATGGAATGGTAAGGTGGCGATGAACTGTCATAACTTGGATTCTGGAAACACGAGCCATTTCTAGAATGGCTTTTTGAGGATTTTGGAAATGTTCAAGACTGCCGGCGGATATACTAACGTCGAAAGAATTATCTTTAAAAGGAAGGGTGTGAGCATCCGCGAGAACTAAATACTTCGCGCCTTTTTGTTTGGCTTTATTCAAGGCATTGAGGGAAAACTCAACGCCGACTGTTTCTGGCGCCAGTCTTTCAATTATGCCCTCACCACAGGCAATATCAACAGTTTTATTTCCCTTAGCAATGCTTGCTAGAATTTCATAAGAGCCATCACTAGGTCCACCAAAATATTTTTTGTGCATGGTGTCATAGCTGTTGCGGGACTCTTTAGTTATTTTTTGAGGAACATAAAGTAAGTGCCAAATACCCGATTTTTTTTCAAAGTTTAAATGACACTGAGAACAATAAATTTTTGATTTGTTGTGTCTGAGTTTATTTTTGCATTTGGGACAGACAAGAATAGATTTAAGATAACCTTGCTTCATGAGTTTTTCGGCGAACGGCGATTGTCTTTGGGAGATTTTTTAAATTCCAATAGAGTGCTTTTAAAAATGGTTTTAGTCTGCCGTCTTGAAGAATAAGAGCTCTATAAGGAGAAACCAAAAATATCTGGATTAAAAAAATACTTAAGACATTTAGGGCCGGTAGATTTTTGAGTAGAAAGCGAAATTTACCCTGATACCAGTGGTAGTATTTGAGAGCTTTATTTTTATTAGCAGTTAAGCTATCACCATGCCAGAATTTAGCGCTAGGAATATAGACTACTTTTAGTCCTGCCTTTCGGATTCTTAGGCAAAGGTCGAAGTCTTCAAAAAGATGGGTGAAACTTTCATCGAAAAGCCCAATTAGATTAAAAACTCTTTTGGGGATGAGCATGGCGCATCCTTGCACCCAGTCTGGTTCTTTGATTTTGTGGGGGTTTGGACTAACTTTAATGTTGCCAGTCCACTTGTTAATTGAAAAGCCTGCAGAGGAGATTTTCTTAGGTTGATTCTTGTAAAAAATTTTACCACCTAAGACACCCGTATTATTTCGAGCTAGAGCATACTCTGCGAGAATTTTCAGGCTGTTTTTTTCGAAAATTAAGTCATCATTTGCTACAAAAATGTAGGTGCCTTTTGCTTTTGCTATGCCCTGGTTAATCGCACTGGCAAAACCGACATTTTTTTCGTTTTTGATAAGTTGAACTTTAGGAAACTTTTTTTTAATTTTTATGTCTGATCCGTCAGAAGATCCATTATCAACAACTATTGTTTCGATTTTGTCCTTAGGATAGTTGAGTTTATTTATAGAACCAAGGCACTCCAGAGGTTCTTTGCCGCCATTGAAGTTTGGGAAAACGATTGTAACTTTCGGAAATTTTTTCATCTAATCTTGGCAACAAGATAGGTTGCGTAGTGGGCAGATTTTAAAAACAGCAGGCCTAAAAACTCGATAGGATGAGTCAAAATTATTTTAGGCTTTTTAAATAGCATTGAAAACCTACCGAATCCAGCTTGTTTTTTAAAAAGACGGGGGTTTTTATTTGTATATCTTTGGATATTTTTTGCGTAGTAATATTTTTTCTTGATATCGTCTAAAATTGTGTGATTTTCGAAGTGATAAATCTTTGCGCGGACGTGTCCAAAATTACCAAATTTTGCTATTCGCCAAGATAGATCCCAATCTTCACCAGAGACTAATTTTTCGTCATAGCCCCCAATTTTTATTAAGTCTTTTTTTCTAAAAAAACGTGCCGCCTCGATTGATTTCTGACCCCGAGTTAATTCTTTTTCAAGAGCTTTGGCACGGGCAAGGAATGTAGTGCCTTTGGAGATTTCGTCGATGACTACTCCGGTAACTTCGGGATTATTTTTCATCAGATGATAGCATTCATTAAGGAGATTCGGGGTAGGTTGCATGTCAGCATCAACGAATAAGACATATTCTCCGCGTGCTTTTTTTAATCCAAAATTACGCTGCGCGGATCTTTCTTGTCCTTTTAGGTAAACTTTTTTGGTGTACCTCTTGGCAACACTGACAGTTTTATCTTTTGAGTAGTTGTCTACCACAATTATTTCAAAACTTTGCAAACCTTGGATCTTGAGACTTTCGAGGCACCTTCTGATGTTTTTTTGCTCGTTTTTAGTAGGAATGATTACTGATATTTTCAATTTTTGACCTTTCGTGCTTTTATGCCAATAAAGGCGCTATGACAAGGGTCGATTTTTGAAAGGATTTGGGAAACCTTGCCAAAAAAGGGGTAATATCCAGCGCCGAAAACCCTCTCAATTTTGAAACGGTGTAATTCTAACAATTCCCTAAGACCTTTTAATGTAAATATATGAATATGAATATCTGCACGTTTTTCAAATTGATTGTCATTCAGTCGGAAAGGATTCCCAATATTTTTAATGCTCGAGATTTGTTGAGAGAAAGCTTGCCAACCAAGAAAAAGAGCAAAGATGTTATGCCAGGAAGATAAGTTTTCAGTTGAAATTATGAGGAAGCCTTTTGGTTTTAGTACACGAAACATTTCCTGCGCGAGAGAATCGACATTCACTACATGTTCTATTACTTGGTTGGCGCAAACAATATCAAAAAAATTGGATTTAAAAGGAAGACCTTTTTCTATGTCATATTTTTTAGCTTTTATACCCAAGACTTTAGATGAGCGTATTGCTTCATCATCGATGTCTAAAGCATAAATATCGGGGTTTTTAATGTTTTTGAGCCGTTTCAGAGCCAATTCTCCCCTGAAAACCCCTATATCGAGAATTTTTACTGTTTTCTGGGGTTTAACGCAGGAAATGAGAATGTCGTTGTTTATCGCTGCCGCTTCATGCCAAATTTTGATTAGATATTTCTTTAGCATCCAAAGTTTAGTTGGTGTTTTTTTGTCGTCTAAGATAATATCATTTTATGCGAAAGAGACATTTTCAGGAAGGCTGGACAGACGATGTCACTGACGACCTTCTACTCGATACAAAAATTGATTCTCAATATTTGAGATTGTTTTCGGTAAAAACTTTATCAGATTATCTCAAAAAACTATCCGGAAGAAAAAAAATATTGGATGCTGGGTGCGCGGACGGGAAATTGCTTGGACCGTTTGTCAAACAGCATGAAATCTGGGGTGTAGATATATCTTCCCGGTTTGTTAAATTTGCTCAAAAAAGGGGTATTAAAGCTAAAATCGGAGACCTTGAGAAGCGGCTACCATTTCAAGACCGTTTTTTTGATGTAGTTGTGATTCACCACGTTTTAGAGCATATTATGGCGACTGATATTTTTTTGGCCGAGTGTAATCGAGTTTTGAAAAACGGGGGTATTATCTTTTTGACTTTCCCTAACGTTAATTCTCCAATTTCTTTAATTTTATTATTACTTGACTACCCGATTTATATGGGTGCCCGATACAGATCGACCCATGTCCGCGACTTTACTTTAAGAACTGCAAAAATAGCCCTTTTAAATAATGGGTTTAAGATTGAACAAATATTTGGCGGTTCTTTTGTAATTTTTAAGAATAATTTTCTTTCAGGTATCACAAAGTATTTTCCCAGATTGGCGGCAGATATTACTTTGAAGGCTAAAAAAGTTAAAGCTGTTGGTAAGGGTAGAATAAAGTATGAATACGGCGTAAGTCTGAGGGATTATTTTAAGGATCTTTTTCGGTAGATTCAAAAAATATATTTTTGGCAGTTTGTGTGTCGATAAGTAGGGGGATCCCAAGTTTTGTTTTATATGAAGTTTTGCAAATTTTACACGAGAGGTTTGTCAAAGGTATCTCGCTGGACTTTTTTTTGAGGCAGTTTGGGCAGATTAATAAATGGTTGGCATTGCCGACTACTCCTTTTTTCGTTCCAGTATTTTTTTTGCAGATTGCTTCTATTGCACCTCCACCGATATGAAGCAAGACGCGGGTTGCAAAAGAGAGATTTAGTAAATTACTTGATTTTGGGCCAATGGGATAAGGTTTGACAGTTGCATCAACGTCCTCAAAGATTTTAAGGGCTTTTCGCCAAGTTTTCAGCGGAAAAGTTTCTTCCAAAATGCCATGTTCAACCTCTGTTTTGCCTATATAAGAAATAAAAGGAAGAATGAGTGTCAATTTTAAAAACTTTTCCCAAAGCCGAAGTTTGTTTGGGCGACGCCACAATTTGAGCTGAAAGCCCTGTTTGACAGGTTCTGAGCCAATAAAGCAGGCCCCACCAGGCGTCAGGACTCTTTTTATTTCCGCAAGTGCTGGTGAAGGGTCGGGAAAGTGGTGGAGGGTTTCATAAACAAAAACAAAAGGAAATGAATTTGACTTGAAAGGTAAACTATAAGCGTCTGCACATATTAATTTTGGAGTTTTTTTATATCCAAATTTTTTGGCAAATTGCTTTGATTTTGAGAGGGAATACAAAGAGATATCGCAAGATATACCCTGCACATTAAATTTTGAGGCAAGAAGCGAACTTCTTAGGGAATATTCAGCCCCGATTTCCAAAAAAGGGCTTTTTACTAGGCCTTTTTTTTGAAGATCTTTGAATTTTTTTTGTGTATCCTTTAACTTTAAAGATAAAATTTTTTTAAATTCTGCAGCAGTCGGTTCATTTTCGTATTCAATTTTTTTGCCGAGGTGCTGACTCGCGATTTTTTTCCTATAAGCAATCTCTGCAAGTTTTGAGGATTGGGATTGATACTGCATAATTTCCCAAATTGTAGATTTTTGGCAATCTTTTAACAAGAAGTATGATTTAATAGTTTTTGTGATTCGCGTTCTTTTCGTTTCTCCGCAAGATCCAGATGTGCCCGGGGATTTGAAATTTTTAATGGGAGGAGAAAATACTTATACAAGGACACTTCTGGCAAATCCTCCTAAAGGTGTAATTTACACCCATCATTTTGATGCCTTAAGTAAAGGATTAGTTGAATATACAGTTCTTCAAGGACTTTTGTCCATATTTGTTAAGTTTCGAATATTACCGCTTTCGTCAGGTAGCCAGTGCCTAAAGATAAAAGGCGACTTTGATTTAGTGCATGCCCACGGCTATAGCGTACAAATAACCGGCAAAAAATTGCCAATAGTCTTATCCGATTCTTCCTCTAATTATTTATTCTTACGAGATTATATGAAGTGGCCCGAGTGGCGAATCAGAATTGGTTACTTTTTACGAAGGAAAATATTTGGCCTATTGGGATTGATGGATGCTGATACGAATGTAGAAAAAGCATCAAAACTTATTGTTTTTTCGAAATTTGCAAAAAAAATACATCAGAAACTTGGCGCGTCGAAAAATAAGATAGAGATGATTTATCCAGGATTGTCCACCAAATACTCCAAGCAATCCGATCCCGTTTCGGAGGAGTTTTACGAAACGGGATCGGACATGATAAACATTCTTTTTGTCGGTACGTGGTTTGAAAGAAAAGGAGGAGCGTTGCTTATTGAGGCGTTTAAGATCTTGTCTGAAAAATATTCAAATATAAGACTTACGATTGTTGGTCAGGTCCCTTCTCATTATTCTTCGAGCGAGGGAGCGAATGCGACCGAGTCGAGAAGTAAAAGAAGAAGTTCTCGATTTCACTCGAACAATATTCATCAATATGATTATGTACCGAGGGAAAGGCTGATGCGAGATTTTTTTCCAAAAGCGGATATTTTTGTTTTAGTACCTCCTAAAGTTGAAGGGTACGGTTTTGCTGTAGTTGAAGCGATGAGTTTTGGGATTCCAGTAGTAGTAAGCAATGTCTGTGCATTACCTGAGTTAGTAGAAGATGGGAAATGTGGGTTTGTGGTTAAGAGCGGAAATGTTGATGATCTTTACGACAAATTGGAGGTTTTGATTAATGATTCCAAGCTTAGGCTAAAAATTGGAGAGCAGGCTAGAAGAAGATTTAGGCAAAAATTTTCTACTGAAATAATGCAGAAGAAACTAGTGGTTACTTATAGAGATGCTTTAAAATCCTGATAAGTGTTTTCCCAAGAGTATTGTTGGCTTAACTTAAAGCCATTTTGGATTAATTTTTTTCTCAATTTATCGTTTTCTAAAACTTTTAGTGTAGCTTGAGCAAGGCTATCTGGTTTGCTTTGAACCAAAAGACCGGTCACGTTGTTTTTAATCGAGTCTTTTAGGCCGGCAATATCGTATCCTACAGGCACGCAGCCTGTAGCGTTTGCTTCGCAAGTTACCAGATTCCAACCTTCCCGAATTCCCGGGATAAGAACGACTTTAGCCTTTTTTAGATAATTAATTTTTTCTTGTTCAGTTGCAAACCCTGCAAAGATGACATGATTGGTAAGGCGGATTTTTTTAACTAAATTCTTAAGATAGTCAAGATAGTTTTTATCATCTCTGCCGATTACAACAAGTTTGGTATTTGGTCTAGAGTTGTGGATTTTTCTGAAGGCCATAATGGCGTCATCTGGTTTTTTGGGTTTGGTAAGGCGGCCGATAAAAAGAACGAGATCCTCTTTGATTTTAGGCAGCTGCGGTTTGAAAGTAAGGCCTTCTCTAATTATTGTTATTTTTTTAAATTCCAATTTTTTTAGATCTGTTGCCGTAGATTTAGAAACTGTGATTGTTGGGGTGTTTCTGTAAAAGCGAAGGTAAATTGGCTCTAAAAAAAACCCTATCAAACTTAATGGAAAAAAGATTTCCGACCACCAGTATTCTTTTGCCAGCTGATGAATTAGAACAACCGTCTTTTTTTTGGCATAAAAAATACTAAAGAAAGGAATTGTATTTATCTCATCAATTATTAAATCAAACTCATCAGTCCGTTTAATATAATAAAGGAAAGCGAATAGTCGACAGGTGATGAGTCCTCCGCACCTGACGATTTTTACCCCCCTTACATTTTCTTGATTTTTGGCATTTGCGAAGTGAGAACTAAAGAGAGTGACGGGGATTTGATCTTTTACCAAGCGGCTGGCTACTTCAATGGCAACTTTTTCGGCACCGCCGGCTTCTGGATTTTTTACATCACGCCACGTGAGCCAGAGAATATTCATATAGAGTATGGTAGGGCTTTTTTGCTACTGTGACAACTAAATAATTAAAAATTAAGCAGGAGTTTGCTGGGGAATTATTGTTAATTCTTGATTTTCAAAGAAAAAGTGTTCTCTTTGATAATATTTCAAAAAGTTTTTGCGATAGAAAATGGCTGCTGTGTCCTGAAGGATTTTATAGATTGATCTTGGACGAATGGTCGAAGAAAAGTTGTGTTTTAAAATGATCGGGGTTTCAATTATTTGTTTGTAGCCGAGCATATGAGCAACGGAAAGCAGCTCTAAATCAAAAGCAAATTGTTTAACAACTATTCTTGGGAAAGAATCCTCTAGGACTTTTCTTCTAAATGCTTTAAGGCCAACTTGAGTATCGGAAACATTTAAATTAAAAAGAGCATGAACCAAAAGTTGGTAAGATGCACTCATAATTCTTCTTGAGAGAGGATAAGAGACCACAGACAGTGGATGTCTTTTCGAACCAATGGCAATTTCAGCATTATTTTTCTCGAAATACTCTAAAATTTTTGGCAGGTTTTGGGAGGGCAAATCTAAGTCTGCGTCGGCCGTGATAACAATATCGCCGATACTTTTTTTGAAGCCATAGTAAAGGGCAAAGCCTTTGCCTTGGTTTAAATTGTATGAAAATATTTTGATTCGGTCACTATTGCCGTTAAATTTTTTGCTTCTGACAGCTTCTCGTAAAGTTTTATCGCGAGATGCGTCATTGACAACAATAATTTCCCAGTCGTAAGGAAGGACTTTGAGTTCTATAACAAAATTGGAGACAGCTCTGAAGACTTCCGAGTCTTTATTGTAAGCTGGAATTATTAGCGAAAGATTTTTGGGTAGAGTTGGCATGTATGATTTTAGTATGTACAGCTCTTTGAATAGTTGTCAAGCTAGTTGACGAATAGCGTTACCCTTGATATACTTCTGGCAGTGATTTTCCCTCCTTCACTAAAGTTTCGGAGGGCAAGCAGTTTTTACGTCAGTAGTAATTCTGGCAAAAAATGGGAGCTAAATTTTTAATGTTGAATTTTTTCCAAATAAAATCTTCATACAGCAGCGGTTTTTCGCGTCCTAAAATTTAGCTTTCATCACAATTTAACCCTCCTTCGCGTAAAGCTTAGGAGGGCAGGCAAATTAACAGAATATATTGGAATTATTCTACAGAAGATAGAGGATTCGCGTGGCGGACGGGCCCGCCCATATACCATGCGGTATAGGGCTGAGCCCTGAACCGTACGGTTCAGGGCCCGTAGTTCACCTGGTAGAACACCCCACTTGCACTGGGGAGGTAAGCGGTTCGAGTCCGCTCGGGTCCACCACACTTCGCCCCGCAAAGCGGGGCTTCGAGTGGCAAGCACTTTGAATTAACAATAAATGTTAGAGCGGGCGAGAAGTTTATCCCGAGAGAAATCGAGGGAAGTCCGCTTGGGTCCACACTTCGACGTAGTCGAAGACAGTTGACATTTAACAATTAACATTAAGCAAAATTGGAATTTTATAAAGAAGTCAATTGTTAATGGTTAGTTGTTAATTGTTGTCTGCCTTCGGCAGACCGCTCTTTAACAATTGAATATAAATACGATATGTTCATACATGAACATATTTGAGTAAAGTAAAAATTCTAAGAAGGTTTTTAAAAAAGCGCCCCGCAGTGCGGGGTTCCGAATCATAGATTCGGATTTTTGAAACTGGATGGAATTTGGGTAATAAAATATGCGCTTAATGGATGCCTTG
>CAYMGH010000003.1:0-29524 GCA_964389935.1 uncultured Gammaproteobacteria bacterium
TTATCGGTATAGATAACTTCAATGATTATTATGACCCAAAAATCAAAAAGAAAAACTTAAAGCAAGCCTTAAAAAATAAAAAGTTTAAACTCTACCGCAAAGATATTTTAAATTACGATAAATTGGAGCAGATTTTTAAAAAAGAAAAACCGCAAGAAATTGTTCACTTGGCAGCAAGGGCAGGAGTCAGGCCTTCCATAGAAAACCCAATGGTATATGTAAATACCAATGTCCTTGGCACCGTTAATCTCCTAAAACTTGCTGTCGATTTTAAAGTTGGGCAGTTTATCTTTGGCTCTTCATCATCAGTATACGGAAATTCCAAAAGATTGCCTTTTTCGGAAGAAGACCCTTGTGACAAGATAATTTCTCCATATGGCGCTTCCAAGAGAGCCGCAGAATTTTGGGTTGAAACTTTTTGGCGAGTATACGGTCTTAAATCAATAATCTTGAGATTTTTTACCGTCTACGGTCCGAGAGGAAGACCGGACATGGCTCCGGCACTTTTTACGAAAGCAATTTTAGACAGAAAAACAATAAAACAGTTTGGAGATGGTTCGAGCAGCCGCGATTACACCTATATAGGTGATATAGTTGACGGTATCGTCAAAGCTTTACAAAGAGATTCTAATTTCGAAATTTTTAATCTGGGAAACAATCATTCGGTGTTATTAGCCGATTTTATAACAAGTATTGAGAATGTAATCGGCAGGAAAGCAAAAATTAAAAAACTGCTAAAACAACCCGGAGATGTTGAAAAGACATGGGCAAATATAGAAAAAGCGGAAAGATTATTATCATGGAAACCGAAAGTTGGTATTAAACAGGGAATCTATAAATATCTCAAATAATTTTTTGCCTTCTTAGATTTTTTACCAAATTCTTTGTCCAAACTTAAGATTAGTTTAGTAATTGGCGATTTGTAAAATTTGTTCAAAAAAATTGTATTTGGAATTACGCAGTGTCCACCGATTGGTCCATCTTTAAATTCAAGAATAGGCCTCACTACAGCAGGTTTTGATTCTTTATAGCTTTCATTATAGATTTGATTAAATTTTTTGTAGACATTATCAAAATTAATTTTCATATTTTTACAAATTTTAAAAGCCATTTTATTGAAAATAATATTCCAAGCATAGTAAGTGGTATCTAAAAGCTTAGCTACTTCAGATTCGAGTGAGCTATTAAATTCAAACGTCTTAATGCCTATTGTATTAAAATGTTTCCTCGCCAACTCTTTTGAATGTTTATTTACGGGTCCAATCACTTTTGTAAAATTTAAAATATCTCTTTTTAACTTTGGATGCTTTCCCATAACTGGTGAGTGAACTATGTTTTTGTTAGTATTGCCATAAATATTTTCGGTCGTCTTTGGCATGACAGTCGAATGTATAATTGTAAGGCTTGGGTTGTTGAGCCTAATTTGCCTAACTGCAACCTTTTCGAAATTTTTGGAATATGGAATACATACATGAAGAACATCAAGTCTCGTCCGTTTTATTTCATCAAATTTTACGTCTTTTTTTAAAACAAGGTATTTCTTTTCAAGGATGCTTGAAATCGCACTCCCTACTTCTCCTATTCCCAAAACACCAATTATAGATTTTTTCATGCCGATATTATATCATCGGTAACTATAATTACTGCTTTATATCAAAGTTTATTTAACAATCAATTCAATGAAAAAAAGGACTATTTCTATTGCTGATCTTAGGATATCAAAAAAAGCAAAAAGATATATTCTTCAGACGTTAAACGAAAACAGGTTATCTTACGGGAAATTTACTCAAAAGTTTGAAACTCAATTTGCTAAACTTCACAATAGAAAGTATGCCATTGTATCAAATAGCGGCACAAGTGGACTTCAGGTTGCTATACACGCGCTAAAAGAGCAGTCGGGATGGGATGATGGTGACGAGATTATCGTTCCTGCTATTACTTTTATTGCTTCATCAAACGCGATTATTCACAATAATCTAAGACCGGTGTTTGTAGATGTTGAATCAAATTATTACTGCATTGACCCAAAAAAAATAGAAGAGGAAATCACTAAAAAAACTAAGGCGATAATGCCCGTTCATCTTTTCGGCCAAAGTGCTGATATGGACCCAATCATGAAAATTGCCAAAAAGTACAATTTAAAAGTAATTGAAGATTCATGCGAGGCAATGTTTATTAAATACAAAGGTGAACCGGTTGGATCTATGGGTGACGTAGCCGTTTTTTCAACTTACGTTGCTCATATCATAGTAACCGGAGTGGGCGGCATAGTGACAACAAATGACGAATCACTTGCAACAATTATTAAAAGTTTGATATTCCATGGAAGAGACAACATCTACCTCAAAATCGAAGATGATGATACGAGTGATAGAGTAAAGCTAAATTCTCTAATTGAAAGACGATTCCAGTTTCATCATGTTGGTTATTCCTATAGAATTACGGAGATGGAAGGCGCGCTTGGTTTGGCAGCGCTTCAAGAAAAAAATAAAATAATCAGAAAACGACAATGGGCCGGAAAAGAGATTACGAAATCACTTAAAATGTTCTCACAATTGTTTGAACTGCCAAAAACACGCAATGGTTCAGAACACATATACATGTTTTACCCAATTGTTATTAAAAATAACAGGATTGAGAAGGAAGATTTTCTTCTATTTTTAGAGGAAAATGGTGTAGAAACCCGTCTTTTTATGCCACTTTTAAATCAGCCCATATATAAAAAAATTTTTGGAGACACAGAAAATGAATACCCGATTGCTAAACAACTTGTAGATAAGGGCTTCTTGATTGGCTGCCATCAATACCTCAAAGAAGCTGATATAAAGTATTTAGGCAATTTGTTTAAAAGATATTTAAATGATGAAGGACTTTTGGCATAGAAAACGAGTTTTAGTAACTGGTGGGACAGGTTTTATCGGCTCATATGTAGCCGAAATTTTGCTGAAGAAAGGATCAGATGTTTCAGTAACAACATTGGACGACAACTTTGAAAACATTTCAGGGTTTAAAAAAGATCTAAAGATTTTACGGGCAAATTTAACGGATTTTAAAGATGCAAAAAGAGTAACTAAAAGTAAAGATGTAGTTTTAAACCTTGCTTCTAAAGTGGCCGGCATCCAGTACAATGTTAATCATCCTGTTGAAATGTTTGAAGATAACATATCTATTGCAAAAAACGTTATTAGCGCTGCCTATCAAAATAACGTAGGAAGGTTGCTGATAGTAAGCTCGGCGTGCGTTTATTCAAGTGATAGCAGGGTACCCAATATAGAGCAAGAAGGGTTTTTAGGTGATCCTGAGTCTACTAACTTAGGATATGGCTGGGCAAAAAGGGTTTCTGAACTCCTAGGCCGATTCTATTTTCAAGAGTATGGGTTTAAAATCGCAATCGCCCGCCCTTTTAATGCCTACGGACCTAGAGACAATTTTGATCCAAGATTTTCACACGTAATACCCGGAATCATCAAAAGAGTTTTCGATGGAGAAAATCCGTTAATTGTCTGGGGCAGTGGAAAACAAACAAGATCGTTTATTTATGCCGAAGATTTTGCAAAAGGTCTTCTTAGAACTGTTGAAAAATATTGTGTTTCTGATCCCGTTAATATTGGTTCAAGTGAGGAGATCACTATAAAAGATTTGGCATATCTGATAGCAAGACTTTCAGGAAAAAAGCTTAAAATTAAGTTTGACAGGAGAAAACCTGACGGCCAGCCAAGAAGAATGGGTAGTGTCAAAAAAGCAAAAACTAAATTGGGATTCGAGTCCAAAACCTCTCTAAAGGAGGGTTTGGAAAGGACAATAGAATGGTACAAACATCTTTAATAATTTTAACAAGAAATGAAATAGAAGGATTAAAAGCCTTAATCAGAAAAATACCTTTTGAAACGGCAGATGAGTACTTTGCTATAGATTATAAATCGACAGACGGAACTTTAGAGTTTTTTAAAAAACACCAGATAGAAATTGTGGCACAAAAAGAACCGGGCAGAGGAAAAGCATTCGAACTTGGAGCCCTTAGAGCTAAAGGCAAGTACTTAGCGTTTTTCAGCCCTGATGGAAATGAAAATCCTGCCGATATTCCAAAGCTGATAACACTTCTTAAAAATGGTGCTGATTTGGCAATTGCTTCAAGATTTATGAAAGGCTCCAGAAATGAAGAAGATGATAAGGTTTTGAAACCGAGAGCATGGGCAAATAGAATGTTTAGCTTAGCAGTTAGAGTTTTTTGGGGTGGAAAAGTAACAGATTCGATTAATGGGTATAGAGCAATAAGAAAAGATGCTTTAAAAAAACTTCGTTTGGACGCTTCAGGTTTTGCGGTTGAATATCAGATGACGATTAGAGCATTGAAGCTTGGACTAAAGGTTTCTGAAATTCCAACCATCGAGGGAAACAGAATCGGCGGACAAAGCACTTCTTATGCAATACCAACTGGATTAAAGTTTCTGGGATATTTACTCCGGGAAATTTTTATAGGCAAAAGTTTTCTTCATGGCAAATAAGCCTCTGATTCTCGTTTTTGTCTGGTCTTTAATCTTTATCTTTTTCACAACACTGTGGATTGTTATCGATAATAAACCTCCTGCGCAGGATCAGGCATATTATTTAACTGGTGCCGAAAGTCTTTATCAAACTTTGAAAGATGAGGGCCTTCTGGGTTTTCTTTCTCAAACAACTACTGTCCTTGGACGCAAAGCTCCCCTAATTTCAATTAGTCCGATTCCCCTATACGCTATCTTTGGTCCATCACAAAAGATTGCTCTAAGTGTTAATATCATTTTTTTTGTACTTTTTGTTATATTTTTCTATCTGCTAATCCGAAAATTGCACAACTCCTATATTGCTTTTTTAAGTATTCTAATTGTTTCAACAATGCCTATTTTTTACGGGCTCGTGAGAAATTTTTTTGTAGAATTCGGACTAATGACACTAGTAATTATGTGGCTGTACTTTCTCCTAAAGACTGATTCCCTTGCAAATAAAAAATATTTGGTATTTTTGGGCATTGTAAGCGGGCTTGGAATGTTAATGAAATTTCATTTTTTTATCTTCACCGCTTTGCCCTTTTTACTAAAGGGTTATCAAAATTTCAAAAAATATAGAAATCCTAGAAAGATCGTCACAGCTATTTTGTTAGTTGGCTTCCCCGCCTTTATTGTCGCTGGACCGTGGTACTCCCAAAACATTCTGACTGTACTCTGGCACGCAAAAAGAGCAACCGATCCGCAACTATTAGGCGATTACTACTATGGCAATCCTTTTACTATCGACGTGATTTCGAGATACTTTACTGATCTAATAAACTATGCGGTTTCACCGTATTATATAATCCTGTTTTTAATTTTTTCCTTAGCAGTTATTTTGACTAAGAAGAAAATTAAAATTCACGGAGCTCTATTAAGTTACTTTTTTCTTCCTTTCATTGTTTTCTTTTTTGGTCCGAATAAAGACTATCGATTTATGCTACCTTTGGTCCCATTTTTAGGTTTTTTGATTGCCTATCTATTTACTAAGGTTTTGGGAAAAAGCTACAAGTTAGCATTTATTTCTGTGGCTTTTCCAATTTTAGTCTTTGTTAATAGCTCTGTAGCAAATAACTTTGTTTTAAAAGAAAAAATTTCATTAGGCCCACTTCTATTTTATGGAAGTCGAGTCGGTTATGCAGAGAAACCAGAGTCTGATTACTTTCCAAACGAGCAAGTTATTAACACAATTAAAAGAGAGTCTTTTAAAGCACCGTCAATACTTATTAGCGCGTCTGAAGATAGATATCTCAATATAAATAATTTGCAATACTACAATATTAAAAACGGCTCACCTTTTGAAATAAAAACTGTCTCTTATCTTAAAGATGTAGAAATCGACGACGTAACGATGATGGTTAATATGGGAGATTTTTTGGTAATGAGGGTAGGAGTAACAGATAGACCTAAAGACATTAATATATATAATGAGTCAATTTTAATGAGTTTGGATAAAAGTGTATGGTCATTAATCTCATCAGATATTACCTTTCCAGATGGTGGAAGAGTCTTGATATTTAAAAAATCATGAATTACAAGTATTTGATTTCAAGTGGTACAAGAAGGAGAGTTTTGAGGCACGTCGAAAGAACTCTTGCTGTTTCTAACAAAAGACCTGCTGAGGAAATAACGGATGCTTTACTTTCCTGGAAAAGAGCTAAAGAACATCTTTTGGATCTCGAAAAAATTTTAGGCTCTGTAAAAGGAAAAAAGTTATTGGAAGTCGGCAGTGGATACGGGTTATTTTTGACTTTGAGCCTTTTAAAAGGTGCAAAATCAATAGGTTTGGAGCCGGCTAAAAACCGCTCTTACACCCTCACCTCCGAAGTAAGCATGGAAATTTTAGAAAAAGCCGGTTTTTCTAAGAAACTGGTCAAGTCTGGCTTTGGTGAAAGACTTCCGTTTGCCGACAATTCATTTGATCTAATCGTCTCATTTTACACTCTCGAACACGTAAAAAATGTTGAGAAGGTAATCGAAGAATCAATAAGAGTTTTAAAACCTCGTGGATATATTTATTTTGTCGTTCCAAACTATGGATCTTTTTGGGAGGGTCATTATGGCATACCATGGGTGCCCTATATTTCCAAAACTCTGGCAAAATATTATGTTAAGTTTTGGGGAAAGAAAGGCAAACTTCTTGAAGAGTTACAGTTGGTAAATGCTTTTGCTCTTCAAAGAATTGCAGAAAAGCTACCAGTTGAAATAGTTGATATGGGAAAAAATCTTTTTGGTAAAAAGGTTTTAAGATTAAAAAGAGATTCTATTGGAACTTTAGGATCCGCTTACGGAATAATCCACTTTTTAAAAAGCTTAGGAATCTTGAAAATCTTTATCAACTTGGCTAATCTCATTAATGCTCAAACGCCGATAATATTTATAGCTAGAAAAACATGAATACAAAAGATCTTTCATCCACTTTTGGTTTGGATCTTAATTATTTTATAAAAGGCGGCGCCTGGCTAACTTTTTCTGCGGTCGCGACGGCGCTGGGCGGAATTATTCTTTCAACTCTTTTCGCAAGACTTTGGCCTCCTGATGTTTTTGGACAATTTTCATTTCTAACGGCAGCGCTGGGTTTTATGAGCTTGACCGTCCTACCTGGGATGAGCCAGGCAATAACTCAGGCATCCGCTGAAAATAAAGACGGCACCTACCCAGCGACGATCAAAATTTTGACAAGGTGGTCGACTCTTGGAACGGTTTTATTGATCGGAGGATCTTTATATTTCTACTTTAGAGAAAATTCTAACCTGGCCGCTGCAACTTTTGTAAGCGCACTGGCCTTTCCAATAAGCTCAATATTCTCGCTGTATAATGCTTATCTTTCTGGTAAGAAAAAATTTAAAAACGTAGCTATTTTTACCGTAATTGCCCAGTTTTCGTCAATTGGTGCAACAGCCCTAGCGCTTTTATTTTTCCCCAGCCTTTTTGCTGTGGCTCTTTTATCTTTCTGGTCAACTGCAATTGTTAATGCAATTTTGACTTTTGTCACCCTGAGAAAAGTCGAAAACGAAAAAGTTGACAAAAAATTATTAGACTTTGGCAAACATTTAAGTTTTTCTCAAATTTTTCCAATAGGCGCAGAATACTTCGATAGATTCCTAATTCCAATTCTTTTAGGTTTTTCAGCAAACGCAGTTTACGCTTTTGCAATTATTATCCCGATGCAAATCCATAATTTTTTAAAAATATTCATCAATCTAGCGCAACCTAAAATAACTGAAATTGGCGACAAAAATCTGCAAAAAGATTTAATTAAAAAGTGCCTCCAACTTGAACTATTAATATTAGGGATCGTACTTGCGTACATATTTTTTGCTCCATTTATTTTTGATTTGCTGTATCCTGGCTATAAAAAGAGTGCCCTTTTAATTTCACAAATTTTTTCACTTAGCCTACTGTACTTCCCCAGCAATCTTTTTGGTTTGGCCTTAGTTAAAAAGAGGAGTGCAAAATCTATTTATATGAGCAATAGCGGGTATGCACTAATAAGTATTTTTTCTTTGTTAGTATTAGTGCCTACATTGGGTATTTTAGGTGCTGTTATTGCAAAAATAATAGCAAGATTTTCAAGTGCTATTATGCAAATTTATTTATTCAAGAGACTTAGAGTTAATAATTGAAAACATTTTAATCAGCCTTTTATCATACGTATGTTCGAGATTTACCCTGGCAAAACCTTTTTGCGCGATATTAGTTCTTTCTTGTTCATTTTTTAAAAAATACAGGACTTTTTCTTTCAAATCTTTTAAATCTTTGTAGCAAACAATTTCTTTTTCTACTTCAAATAAATTAGTCAAATCTTTTCTAAAATCACTTAGTAAAAATTGCTTGGCCCCTGTCACCTCAAAACACCTAAGATTTGCGCCCTCAGTTTTTTTCGATTTGGCTTGGTGGATGTTAACTATCACTTTGCTCCTGTAAAAGACATTGAGCATTTCACTTTGATTCAACCATTTTCCTCGAAAGTGATCTTTTAAACTGCTTTTCGCCCACATTGAATTACCCCAAATATACAGAGGCATACCTTCAAGACTTGCTAATATTTTTTCCCTATCTGGAGAATATGAACCTATGAAAGTTATCGGGTAAAGCTTTGTAAATCTCTTCTTTGGAGGAACTGTTTCTGCGGCGAATGGTAAATAATTAACATTTTCAAATCCTTTCTTTCTCAATTTGGAAATTTCATAGGCGTCGCTTTGAAAAGCAAATTTATATGCTTTAATTGAAGTGATTATTTTTGTATCATTGTTGAAATAATCTGGGTACCAGTTAATGGTTATTAATCCCTTCCTGTTAAGATAACTTACCGTTTCCGGTTGAATCAATTCACCTTTTACTACAAAAATTGTGGAGGCATCTATTTTTTTTGCTTTATTTATCAGTCTGGTGTTAATATTTTGGATCGCAATTTCGCGTGTAAAAGGTAAGATTTTAGATATCAGAAAAAATATTTTCTCTGTCAGATTTGTTTTCCTGTAATCAAATTCAAATGCTTTAAAGCCAAGTCTTTTAAGTGCGGATAATATCGGCTTCCTAAAAGAAGAGTTGTCAGGAACTACTAATAGCATATTTTTGTTTTTAATTTTCTTGAGTCTAGTCGAAAGACTTTTCGATCTTCTGGAAAACATAACTTAGAATTCTCACATCAAGCTCTTAAGTACTATGAGGGACGTTATTCCTTTGAATTGAGAGGGATGATTTTTTAGTAGCAACAAAATAAATCTCGGAGCATAATTCGGGAAAGTCATTTCCAACAATATAGAGTGCATCTATAATCTTTTTGGGCCATTTTAACATCTGGGCATTAGAGAGAGGCTTTAAGAATATACCGGTCCTTATAATAGTTTTAAGATTTGCCGCCTTAATGTCTCTTGCAAGGGTTGACCTTATATAAACTCTCCGGTGGCCAACTTGAATATCATGATCATCTAAATCAGTTCTATTTTTGATAATATGCATAGCCTGACCAATTCTCCTATTTAAAGAATCAGCATTCGGGACAACAATATGAATTCTTCCATTGGGCTTGAGCCACCTATTGGCTTTTTTTAGAATTCTAACCGGTGAAGATACATGCTCGAGAACTCTGGTCATGATGATGTCGTTATACTTTATTCTAGATTCGAAGTCTTCAAATAGACTCTTGAAAACTTTTACATTTTGAAGATTTTTATTGTCAACCATTTTGATATATCTGCGCGATGCTTCTACAACATGCACCGATTTAAACTTTCTTGATAGAATTTCTGTCATCAAACCGTCTGCGCTACCTAGTTCTAAGACATCAGGGCCCTTTGCATTACTCAAGATTTTTCGAGAGCCAAATTCTATTAAGAATTTATCAAAACTTTTTTTGGCAGAGTATAATTTTGAGACCTTATCTAGTCTC
The DNA here is from genome assembly GCA_964389935.1 of uncultured Gammaproteobacteria bacterium. GTDB lineage: Bacteria > Patescibacteriota > Microgenomatia > Curtissbacterales > GWA2-41-24 > WO2-FULL-40-11. The sequence continues at coordinate 9,922 of CAYMGH010000003.1, forward strand.
TCCTTTTCACTTAGTTTCATTCAGATTTTGAATCTTTCCCAGACTCCTTTATGTTGTTTTAACCAATCGAATTCTCTTTTGATGCCCTCCGCAAGGTTGGTTCTGGGTTGCCACCCGAGCATTCTTTTTGCGAGTGTATTGTCAAGCCACATAACTTTCAACTCAGCAGGTAATCTTACTCTCCTGTGCACATACTTAGAAAAATCTCCTTCATGAACATTTTCGTGGATAATTTTTATTTGGGGATTAATATTATTCACCACAATGCGGGCAAGGTCGTTAATTGATGTGGCTTTGCCTGTTGAAACATTGTAAGTGTGACATCCGGATAGGTTTGATTCCAAAACGCGATTGTGGAGAGACACAACATCCTCTACATAAATAAAATCTCTCAGTTGTTTACCGTCTCCAAATATAATAAGAGGTAGACTTTCAAAAGCTCTTTTCAAAAAGATCGTAAGAACTCTTCCATACCACTCATTAGGACCGTACACTATAGAATAACGAAGATTGATAATGGAAAGTTTATAATCGTTGGCAAAAATATTTAGATATTTTTCAGCCGCAAGTTTTGAAGCCCCATAAGCCCAATTTGGGTCTGTAGGCGATTTCTCGCTTGATGCCTTTTTTAGAATGTTTTGCCCATACACGCAGGCTGAGGAAGCATTAATGATCTTAGGTATTTTGTTTTCGATAGCTGCTTTTGCGACATTTATTGTACCTAATAAATTAATATTAACGTCCAAGGTTAAATCCTTATTGCCTTTTATAAGTTCAAGTTGCGCTGCCTGATGAGATATTACATCAAATCCCCTGCTAGCCTCCTTTAGTCTTTTATAGTTTAGAACGTCTCCTTTAATAAAATTGATTTTTGATCTGATCTTTCCGAGGTTCTCTAGTCTTCCAGCTGATAAATTGTCGTAAACGGTTATTTGGACACCTTTTTTGATTAATGATTTTGCAATGTGCGAGCCGATGAATCCAGCGCCTCCGGTTATGAAAAGTCGTAAACCATTCAATTTAGGGGGGTTAGTTTTCACTTTGCTTCACCTTTAAATAATCCATACGCGAGTTACTAGAGACTTGTTCATCATCTTGACTGTTGCCAATCATTATAAAATCTCCATCTTGAAAGTCTGTATAGTGAGATCGAATAATAGCCATACCATCGACATTCGGTTTCAATTTCCTGACACTTTCTAATGAAACAATCAAATCGAAGTAATTTAAGAGTTTAATTTCCGACAATATTTTGGTTATTAAGGGCTTTGAGTTAGACGAATATATAACATACATTTTACTAGGGTTTTTAGTTATAAAGTCGATCAAATTTTTATTTGCCGAGTATTTTATTAAATTATTTAATTCCAGAGTTGCTAACAATTTATCTAGAGTTTTGGTCTTTGAATTGGTATCACTTTTATAAGCATTTATAGCCTCTTTTAGCGATTTATGTTTTTTACCACCCAAGATTTTATATTCCGAAAAAAAACTATTTTTTAGATTTAGCCAATCTATTTCAAGGTTTATCAGTGTCCCGTCAAAATCTAATACGATAACTTTTTTCCTTCTTAATTTCTTGTCAATATAACGTTTACTCATTAAAGTAGACTTCTTCCCAATAACGAGACATGACTGTTCCGTTTTTGGGAGTTAATTCTTTTTTGGAAATTTTCATGCCTAGATCTATTTTTAAATAAAGTAGAGGAATATTGACTCCGTTTTCAAAAGTTAATATGGAACCAGCACCAAATTTTGGGTTTATCTCGACAAGATAAATTTCATCTCTTTCTTTCAAAATTTGTATGTTTGCTGGCCCGTTAAGTTTAAAAATTCTGCTTAAACGTTTTGCATAGTTAATTATTTTTGGGTCACTCACGATTTGTCCCTGGAAAGACTGTCCATTTTTAACCCTTAATCTGAGTCTTGGAACTGCGGTTACGAATTGGTCTTTTTCGGTGTTCAAAACGTCTATAGTAAATTCCTGAGCCTTGATGTATCGTTGAATGATTGGATTTTGAACTTTTCTGAAGAAAAACTTTAATTCTTTATAGCTATCTAATCTCCATACGTCTGCTGTACCGGAACCAACGGATGGTTTGATTATTAGTGGAAAGTCATTCTTTTTTACATCCCTTATATCGAAAAAAGTTTTTGGATAACTTACTTCTTCTTTTAAGCATATGTCAATCATCTTCTTTTTATTGATGACATTTAATAAAGAAGAATATTTGCATATAAAAATTTTTACCCCTTTTTGTTTAAATAAATTTTCGTTTTTGGATAAAATTCTCAAACCTTCATTTAAAACAGGAGGGAAAATATATTGAATATTATTTTTGATGCAGTAATTGAAAAGGAATTCTATGAAATTTTTATTACTGAATTTAGGTACTATTAATTTTTCATCTGTCAAACCGAAACCTGAAGAATAATTATCACTATCGGCGGCGATTATATGAACCGGTATTTCTTTTTGGCTCGCCAGTGATTTAATAACGCCTATAGATGGACTGGAACCTGCTGTTAATACTAAGATTTTTATTTTTTTCACTAGCTAGACTTCTTTTAAGAATTGTTAAATAATATCATCATTTGAGAACAAAAAGTACGTGAACATTAAATTCGTTGATCTTGTTCGAGAAAACAAGCAGCTAAAGTCAAAGTTATTGCCTATCATAGAAGAAGTCATTGATAAGGCTGATTTTATTTTAGGGAAATATCTTGAGAAGTTTGAGCGAAATTTTGCAGCCTACTGTGGTAAAAAATATGCTATTGGTGTGAATTCGGGAACAGACGCGCTTAGGTTAGCGCTGATTGCTTACGGCATCGGAGAAGGCGATGAAGTAATTACCGTACCGAATGGTTACTTTTCTACAGCTATGGTAATTTCTCAAATAGGAGCGATGCCTGTATTTGTTGACGTTGATCCACAAAATTATTTAATTGACGTAAGCAAATTAGAAAAAGCACTAACCCCAAAAACAAAAGCAATTGTGCCAGTTCATTTATATGGTCAAGCTGCAGAAATGGATACAATAATTAGCTTTGCTAATAAGCACGATTTGATCGTCATTGAAGATGCTTGTCAGGCACATGGGGCAGAATATAAGGGCAAAAAGGTACCGATTGCGGAAACCGGTGCTTTTAGTTTCTATCCGGGCAAAAATCTAGGATGCTTCGGGGATGGAGGAGCTTTAGTTACGGATAATCCAACAATTTATGATAAGATTCTTTATTTAAGAAATGACGGAGCAAAAAATAAATACATGCATAAAATGTTTGGCTTTAAAAGCAGATTGGATAATTTACAAGCAGCTATATTAGATTTGAAATTGCCATATTTGGACAGATGGAACCAAAAAAGGATCGAAAATGCCAATAAATATTCGCAGTTCCTCGGTGTAATAAAAAATATCAAAATACCTAAAAGGTATAGCGACCGATCACATGTCTATCATCTTTATGTTATTGAGTGCAAAAAAAGAAATGCCTTGCAAGATTATTTAAAAAAACACGGAATAGAAACGGGAATTCATTATTCTATCCCAATCCATCTCCAAAAACCTTATAGAGATATGGGTTACAAAAAGGGCGATTTCCCAATAACTGAAAAGAGAGCAGCTTCTGTATTATCATTACCGATGTTCCCAGAATTGAAAGAAGTAGAAATAATTTATGTGGTAGAAAAGATTAAAAGCTTCGTCCTGAAAAATTATTAACTGCGGGAAATCATAGTAAAATGCCAATAAAAGTAAAAAAAATAAAACCTGAGTTTATTGACGCAAGAGGATTTATCAACAGAATCATTGACCAAAAAAAGATACCAATTAGAAGTATTCTGATAATTTCAAGCAAAGCAAAATCTGTTCGAGGAGATCACTACCATAAGAAAGATAGCCATTATGTTTACTGCCTTTCTGGGAAATTCAAATATTCATCACGAGATAGACAAAGTTCTAGTAAAAAAATCGACTCTGTGGTCCTTGTGCCTGGAGACTTAGTTTTTACTAAACCTATGCACTGGCACTCCATGGAATTTTTGGAAGATACGGTATTTTTAGCATTTACTACCGAAACAAGGCAGCATAATAAATACGAAGCTGATACTATAAGAGAAAAAAATTTATAGACATATGAACCCTAAAGTAAAAAAATCATTTTCCTGCAGAGCTTGTTCTAATAAAAAAATGGTTAAAGTATTATCTCTGGGAAAATCACCTCTTGCAAATTCTTTTCTTAAACCGAAAGAGTTAAAGCTGCATGAAGATTTCTTTCCCCTAGAGCTGAAGCTGTGTAAAAATTGCGGCCTTGTTCAGCTCGCGCATATCGTAAATCCCGACTTAATGTTTAGAAATTACCTCTACGTATCTTCTACTTCTAAATCCTTCGTTGAACATTTTGAAAAATTTGCGCAAAACATTTACAACAGGTTTGCTTTAATTGATAAAGATTTAGTAATCGATATAGGAAGCAACGACGGCATTTTGCTGAAACCTTTCAAAAGACTTGGCGCTAGAACTTTGGGTGTTGACCCTGCAAAAAACGTTGCTAAAATTGCCCGCAAGTCTGGCATCGAAACCGTTGTTGATTTTTTCAATTCAGGTGTCGCAAAGCGAATTTTAAAAAAGTACGGCAAAGCCAAAATAATTACAGCCTGCAACGTTTTTGCCCATACCAACGATTGGGATGAATTTGTCAAAGGTGCAAAAATTCTGCTCACCGACGACGGAGTACTCATAATTGAGTCTCCTTATCTTTTAGACTTCATCAAAAAGAACTTATTCGATACAGTCTATCACGAACACTTGTCTTATATAGCTCTAAATCCATTGGTTGAGTTTTTTAATAGGTTCGAAATGATTATCTTCGATGTACAGAAGGTTAGTAGTCACGGAGGTTCCATCAGAGTTTTTATCAAAAATACCAAAGGGCCCTACAAATTAGAGAGAAGAGTTAATCAATTTATGAGGAAAGAAAAAAGCAATGGCCTTGCTTTAGCTACAACATATAAGAAATTTTCAAAGAAGATCGAAATGAATAAAAAGTTGCTGGTAAAAATGCTTAATAAGCTAAAGTCCGAAGGTAAAAAAATAGCAGGATATGGAGCTCCGGCAAAAGGCAATACTCTTTTGAATTATTTCGGCTTAGGCCCCAATATAATAGATTACATTGTCGATGATAACCCTCTAAAACAAAACTTATATACCCCCGGGGCTCATATCCAAATTTCATCTCCAAAGAAACTGAAAAAAGACAACATTGATTTTCTTTTTATTCTTGCTTGGAATTTTGCAGACTCAATTATTGCAAATAATTCTTTCCTCAGGAAAAAAGGTGTAAAATTTATCATTCCTGTCCCTATTCCAAGGATTATAAAGTGAGAACTGACAAGATACACGAAGAGGACCTGGCAAATATCGCAAAGTCAATCAACAAATTGTCCAGAAAAATAGAGGGGAGAACTTTTCTAATTACTGGAGGTTCAGGATTTATAGGTAAGTATCTTGTTCGAACTCTTCATTTTTTAAATACTTCCAAATTAAAAAGCAGGTGCAGAATTATTTCTGTTGACAATTATATCACCTCCTCGAGCAAACACTCTTGGTTAACCAAAAGCGGTAAGGTTGAATTTGTTAAGCATGATGTAAGCAAACCTTTCAAAACCAGTGCTGATGTTGACTATATTATTCATGCTGCCGGAATAGCATCACCCGTATACTACGGAAAATATCCTCTCGAAACAATTGATATTGCAGTTAATGGGACAAGAAATATGCTTGACTTAGCAAACAACAAAAAAGCAAAAAGTTTTCTTTTCTTCAGTTCAAGTGAAATCTATGGAGATCCAAGCGCAGACTGGATTCCAACTCCAGAAACTTATAATGGTAATGTTTCATCTATTGGCCCAAGAGCCTGTTACGATGAGTCAAAACGTTTAGGCGAAACTTTATGTATGGCTTACTATAACCTGTTTAAAACACCAATTAAAATAGTCCGTCCATTCAATATTTTCGGACCCGGGATGGATTACAAAGATCATAGAGTAATTCCAAGTTTTATCTACAGGGCCATAAACAATAAAGATATTTTAATACACTCGAACGGAGAGCAAACGAGAACTTTTTGTTACGTATCCGACGCAATCAGCGCCTTTTTTAAAGTGCTGCTTTCAGCAGAAAACGGACAGATTTACAACGTAGGCAACAGTGATAACGAAATATCGATGAATAGATTGGCTATTTTGATGGGCAAAGTTATAGACGAAAAGATAAAAATCAAAAATGTTAAATATCCAAAAAATTACCCAAGGGAGGAGCCCTTAAGAAGATGTCCTGATATCACGAAAATAAGAGAGAGATTGAATTACTCTCCTAAAATTAATTTAGAAGAAGGTTTGAAAAGAACATTTGTATGGTGTGAGGAATTCTGGTAACTCTGGATAATTTAACTTCAGTTTAGACTAAGAATATAGTGATGAGAGGTCTTTAAGTGATTACTTTTAGCAAGGGTTTTACTAACAATTGTGGCTTGAGATATTTGTCGTAATGATTGAAACTTCCGCTTGCAATTCTGTCTCTCGAATATTGATTTTTAAGGAGTAGTTCTATTGCAAGAGATAATTTTTTAGGATTTTTGCCATTAACTAGCATTATGTTCTTGCTATTTGTAAAAAGTTCCCTGATTGCTTCTGTGTCTGCAGTGATAACAGGTTTATCGCAAGCAATTGAATCGTATACTTTGTTTGGTATGACAATATCAGCCTTAGAACTCCCACCAAAGATACCCAAGCAGATCTTTGCCTGACGAATTTCATCTGCTAATTTTTTAAGAGGTAACCAATTTATAAATTCCACGTTTTTAAGTCTTAGTTTTTTGGACAAGTCTTCAGTTGATTTTCTTTTTTGTCCATCCCCTACCATTTTAAACTTTACTCTTGGAAGAAGTCTTGCTGCTTTGATAATTATCTCTGTACCTTGCAAAGGCTGATAACTTCCGTAAAAAAATACATCGGTCTTGCTTTGAATTTTCCTAGGGTAAAAAATCTGATTGTCTGAACCGACATATATAACAATCAACTTGCTTTTTCTTACTTTGTAAAGACGCCAGTAAAAATCCGCGTGAGCCTTAGTATCGGCAATGACATAATCGGCAAGTTTTATCCCGAGCCAATCCAAAAAATAAAAAAATTGTGCACGTAAAGAATATTTTTTAACCACTTCCCTATCGAGAACATAAGTTTCGTAAGTTGAGGTAAAAATATCATAAAAAACTTTTTTCTTGAAAATTTTACCTAATAAAAAAGCGAGAGGTACATCGTAATGGCCTGGGAATCCAACTATGATGGCGTGGCACTGATTTTTATGTTTGATAAAGTATTTAAGAAGTTTTATATAACGAGAGAAAATTAAACCCGAAGCCTCGCACTGGTAGACTTTGACACCATTTGCTTTTAAACCTTTAACAATTATACGGTTTCTGGCGTAGTCTGGATCGTATGAACCAAAGTAGCAAACGCTTTTAAACATTTTTTAAAACTGATATTTCCTTTTCGATAAGCTTATTTTGATCGAATTTTCTTTTTATTCTCGAAACTGCATTGCGTGACATTTTTCTATAGAGTTTCTCGTCGGATAGCAACAGTTGTACCTTGCTGGCAAAGTCTTTTTGGTCAAAATTTGTGATAAACCCTTCTTGCCCGTTATTAATCACTTCTTTGGCAGTCGGAAAATTAGTCACTACTGGAACCAAACCTGCCGCCATTGCCTCTAGCAGAACTTTTGGACTTCCTTCGTGGAATGAGCAGAGTAGAAAAATTGAGAATTGAGCAAGGATTTGAGGCAGTTTGTTGTTGGCGACGGGTGGAATAATATGAAGCCTTATTTTCTTCTTGTTGGCTAATGAAACATACTCTTTGACAAGAGATCCTTGACCAATAAAAGTTATTTCCCTATATTGTTTGGGCAAAAAACTTAAGGACGTAATTAAGAATGGCAAATTTTTCTGTTTTTCGAAGCGTCCTACAAATACTAAACCTTTTTGTAAATGAGTAGTTGGTTTAAATAATTTCGTATCCACCCCGTTTGGTAAATAAACAAATTTTTTCCCGTTCAGCCGATTAAACTTAGATTTAGTCGCTATAAAAACTTTTTTAGCTTTTAAAAAAGCTAGTGCTTCAAGAATGAAGTATAGAGGTGCGTAGAAAATCTTCTCTTGTAATTTTACGAAACTGACGTAGTCATATGCCCAATTAAAAACGAATGGTTTAGCAAGAAAAAAGGCAGAAAGACTGCTTACTAACCCGAAGCCCCGAATTACATCACACTCTTTAATTTTTTTGCCATGGATTATTGGCAGACATAAAGCGTAGATGAGTCGATGGAAACCAGTGGTGTTGGGGACCAAAACAATATTTACTGGTAATTTAACTTTTTCGTTAGCATAAGAAAAAACATAAATCTTTTTAAAATTTGGTGCGTATATTTTTAAATAAGTTTCAATAAACCTGACATCCTGGCCGCTTTGCTTCATTTGGGTAAAGCTTTCGCCAGGAGATAGAAAAATTCCTAGATTCATTTCAGTAACTGAACATATAACTTAAGATACATTTTAAGAGGAATTATCTCAAATTTATTCTTTAGCCTTGTGTATTCCCTTTTAATGTTGTCTTTATATTTTTTCTCGTTGTCTAAAATATCGATAATCGCTCCGGCAAGATTTTCTGCGGTCGGATTAATTACTCTACCGGTTATTCGATCATCAATGATCTCAGGCAGACCACCAAAATCAGAAACAACAACCGGGATACCAACTGCTAAAGCTTCCAGTGCAACTCTACCAAAGGCTTCGGGATAAATTGAGGGCATAACAACCAGCGAAGAATCTTTATAAAAATCCATTAAATCATTATGGTCTATGCCGCCAAGAAACTTTGAATTTTCCCTAAAATCTTTGTTTTTTTGAGCCCGCTCAATTAAATTTTTTGAATCTACGGAACCTGCGAAGATAAAGGTAACTTTTCTTTTTTTAAGAATTTTGATGGCAGCTTCAATTAGTAGCTCAATACCTTTACCTTTTGAAAGTTTACCAGCAAAGATTACGGTTTTCTTTTTTGATGGTAAAACCTTGGGACTAGTAAAATTAGCCGTATTGTAAATAACGTGAACATCTTTAAAGCCATTTGCCTCAAGGTATTTCTTTTGAGAATTACTTATCGCGGTTATTTTGTTTGCCCTTTTAGCAAAAAACTTGATGATATTGCCGGTAATTCTTGACCAGACAGCACCGGCAAAAGAGTAAAATAACACAAACGGGTTTTTGCTTGTGTAATTATTGTAAAACCATAAAAAATCTGAAGTTAAATATTCCCAAAAACTACAAGCTTTGAGCCTGTTTGGATTAAAGAAACATTTACCGATTGAACAAAGTATCTGTTTGTCTCGGCTTGTAATGATCGTAGGTTTTCTAGTTAAGAAGCCTACGATGATAGATGCAGGTATTAGAAATTTGCCATGGATATGAATTATGTCCGGATTCTCCTTTTTAACAATCCTGTAAAGATGATAGGTAGAACTCAAAAAGAAGATTGGATTATTTTGCCAAATCGGATTTACAACGCTTCTTGAACTTTTCAATTTTTTGAAAAATGGAATTCTAACCACTTTAACCTTGTGATAATGTTCTTCAGTTTTTGCTCCGTAGTTAATGGTCACTATAACTACTTCAATGTTGTTTTTTTTAAGAGCTTTTGCCAATTCATAAACGCTCCATTCACTGCCACCTGGTGTAAAAGGATAAAAATAGTCTGAAACTAAAAAGATTTTCATTTAGAGGCTTCTACCTGAAAGCCGCTGCAATTTTCGGGATGTAATTTTTGCATTTTTTCCTTCCAGATTGCTAATTTTTTGTACAGTGAAAGAGAAATACCTCCTACTAGATCTATAAATCCAACAAATGGTGTGTCGTAAGAAACTGAAGTAATATTCTGAACTTCAAATCCTGCTTTTTCTAATTCTTGCCTTATTGTTTTTTTTGTATATTCAATTTTATGATCCGGGTCAGAATACGAGAATATGTTGTATTTTCTTTGGAGTTTTTTCCAATTTGTATCGATGTTGGGAATTACAACAATAATTTTACCTTTTTTTTTAATAACTCTTCTTACTTCTTTTAAAAGTTTTTGTCTGTTTACAATATGCTCAAGCACGTCAAAAAGAATAGCCAAATCAAAAACGTGGGTTGGGAAATCAATTTTTTTCTCCAAATTTCCTTTTTTAAATTCGACGTTCTTTATTTTTCCCTGTAAGGCGCTTTCATTTGCTATCTTCAAATTTTTTAAATCTTTATCTATACCTATTATTTTCTTAACAAATGGTGCTATTTTTAGGGCATGTTGACCTGAACCACATCCAAGATCTAAAACTAGCATATTTTTATTCAAAAATTTTCTATAAAACAATTTTTCTTTACTTATGAGGTGCTTCGGATGAATCGGAATTTTAGACTTCCCGGTTAACTGAACTAACCTTATTGATAGAGCCGACAGATACTCTGATTTTTTAAGTAATAGTATTAGAAATTTCATTTGTTCATATCTTTAACTACCTCAGTGTTTAAATCGTACGTCTTTTCCCAAGAAAATTTATCCTCTACTGTCTTTTTAGCCTCCTTACCAATAGATCTTGATAGATTTGGATTTTTTATCAACATCATGATTGTTTTAACCCAAATATTAATATTCGAAAGTGTTAAAGCATACCCATTCTTACCGCTAGTTATTATTTCTTTAAAAACAGCTATATCGGAAGTTATAACAGGTTTTGCAAAAGACATAGCTTCGGTAACCACTAAACCAAAGCCTTCCTCAAAAGAAGGAAACACAAAAATATTCATTCTGGAAAGCCAAAATGCTTTGTCTTGACCGTATGCTTCTGTAATAAAAATAGAGTTTTTTAGCAGACCTCTAGTTTTTAACTCTCTTTTCATTTCATTCGCCAAAGGCCCCGGCCCTATTACAACTAACTTCAAATTTTTGATTTCATCTTTACATCTTGAAAAAACTTCAATGAGAAATAAAGGATTCTTTCTTTTCACTAAAACCCCCATGAATAGGATAACCGGGTCCTGTGCAGACAAATACTTGGATTCCTTAGGTGCTCGATCCCATTTGGTTTGCGAATCTAGCGATCCCCCGTATGTGACAACTATTTTTTTTGAAGAAATCCCAAATCTTTTAAGAAGTCTTCCCTTCATGTAATTGCTCTGAACAATGATTCTACTCGATATTTTGAATAACTCTTTTTCGATAGGAAAAAATAGACGCGAATCATCAACAGTTACTGCACTTACAAGAATAGGCACGTCGGGATAAAAAAAATGGAATATCAACCCAGCAATTCCCAGAAAACGAGGCGAGTGAATTCTTAAGATATCGAACTTTTCCTTTTTATAAATCCCAAAAAGATATGGAAGACAAATAAAACTATACAACCAGGGAGGAACAACATGCTTTAGAAAAGAATATGTTACATAAAAGTTTTTTAAATTTTTGTCGTAATTTCTATTCTTAGGTAGATAGATAAAAACTTTTATACCTCTTTTGGCAAAACCTTTTAGAGTTTGATGGTCATAGATTTCCCCTCCCAGTTTGGAAGTTGGTGAAATTCCAAGTTGCGGTGAACAAATTTTCATATTGATTTTACTCTGTAGATTCCGTAAGCTCCGCAATCTAGTTCAAATATCAAGTTTAAATTTAAAGACGAAAGATAATTTTCCATTTCGGATTCAGTGATAGCTCCCTGCGTCCAATAATTGCTTGGGTATTTTACGTTTAAATCAGCCTTGCGTCTAGTAATATTATTTGCTAAAAATTCCTCCAAAGAGGATAGCTTCAGTTCGTTACTTGTTAATTTCCCCTCATGTTTTACCAAATAAGGAAACTGGGGGGAATATTTTTTAAGATTATCGCTTGAGAGAAAATAGAAGTCTTTACTGTACGTGTATGTCGCGAAGGCAAACATTGCTTCCAAAGATTGAAAAAGAACAAGCTGATTTCCCAATTTATAGGCACAATTTCTGTTCCAACTATAGTTTTTAGTTATGTTTACCGTTCTGGTGGCTAACAAATTAAATGTTGTTGTTATGAGGGTAAAAAACAAAACCGGAATCAAAATTAAATATTTCAATTTCAATCTAGCCAAAAATTCATAGATATAAAAAGTTGCACACCCAATCACAAGAAAGGTCACAGGCCATAAAAGGGCAAGTGTTCTTGCGCCGTAGGGAATGTACGATGAAATTAAAACCAAAATAAGACATGAAAGGTAAATTGATATCAATTTTAAGTTTTTGTTTGCAAAAACGATTACCAGAGTTATCAGCGAAGATAAGAGGATAAAGGGATGTGCAGAAAAAATCGCAAAGTACTCTTTCCAGATTATGCCAAACGCATCAGGGGCTAGTTGTCCTGAAAAAAACTTTATAATCAAACCGAAATTGGATTGGAAAGATTGGGGAGTTTGTCCTACTGGGAACAATTTACTCATCAGAAAATATGCCGTAAAGGAAAAACCCAAAGAAATGAACAAGTAGAAGGCTTTTGTGATATTTTGTTTTTCTATTTTCCAATTTAAAGCAGAAAAAATTATAAAATAAAACCCGAATACCGCAGAAAGAAATAAGCTTGTAGGGTGCGCGAATATAAAAAGGAGACTTGGGAAAAATATTTGTGTAAATGTTACTTTTTTTTCGCTTTGGATAAAACCTAAAATTATAAAAAACAAAAGTACTTGGAATAAACTAGGTACAACCCAATAAAAACCATGATATGCCCCTGATCCATGGTAAAAAGCCAAAAAAAACAAGGACAGTGCAGCTAAACTTTTATTCGTTTCTATTCTTTTTAAAAAAAACACCAGGGAAAATGGAATTAACAAAGAGCCGATAAAAAAGTTTGCTTTAAGCGCGGCCTCCGGGTCTCCGGTTAATTGTGTTAGGAATTTCAGGAAGCCGGAAAAGTAAAAAAGCCTAAAATCTTCAAAAGAGCTTATCTGAGGAAACCTGTTTGCTGCTGATAGATAGTAATAGGAATCATCAGGTTCCGGAGGCACGTTTCTACCGTTAAAAAGCATCCATACAAAAAAGAATTTGTAAAAAACGAAAAAAATAACGGCGGATAGTATTAATTTATTTTCCTTTAGGGTTTTTATTATTTTTTTAAAGGCCATCTCTGTGATTATTTACAAGTTGAGTAGAACAAATTATAAATGTCATTTCATGCAAACTTGAACATTTTATTTAGAAAAATTTTTAGACGAGCTGGGAATAGATAAGTTGAGATATAACTTCTTAAAAGAATCGGGAGATAACCAATCCCCAGCTTTTGCTCTTTAAAGATTTTTTTGCGCAGTTTAAGACTATTTTCGTAAATTTTCTCAATTGCCCTTTGTGATCTTCGTTCCTTCTGACTTCTGAAAAGCAGCAAGTGTTCGGGAATGTTTGCCATTTTATAATCTTTAGCCCTTATTAAGAATTCAAAATCTTCAACATAATCCCATGTTTCGTCGTACCCTTTTAATTTTCTAAAAACCTCTTTTTTTGCAAACCATGTTGGGTGAAGAAGAGGTATCAACCAAAAAAGCTCTTTTTTAATTTCTTGATCTGTCGTGGGTTTTTTTATTTTCCCAATATTTTTACCGCCCTCATCGATCACTTCAACAAATGAACCGCAAATATCAACCTGGGGATTCTTTTTCATAAAATCCATCTGCGTTGCAAGTCTTTCTGGTTTTGAAACATCATCCGCATCCATACGGGCAATGAAGTCGCCCTGAGCTCTTTGGAGGGCTTTGTTGAGTGATGCTGCAAGACCAAGGTTTTTCTTATTTTTAATCAGTTTTATCCTTTCGTCGCGAAGAGATTTTAAATATTCCCAAGAAACATCAGTTGAAGCATCATCTACGATAATAAATTCAAAGTTTTTATAGGTCTGCTTTAGGATACTTTCGGCTGCCTCTTTTAAAAATGGCATTCCGTTGTAAACGGACATGATGACACTAATTTTGGGATTCGATTCTGCTTTCACAGAGCTAATTATATCTGGATTCGTAAAAGTTACATAACTTTTGTGTGCTTACTGCTTTGTTATAATAACTTCTTAATATCCTTCATTTTTGATGAGTAATAAAAATTCACCGAAAACTTCTTCAAAATATTTTTATCTCCTTCTTGCTTTCCTCCTCGGGCTCGTTCCCTCAATTTCTTTTATTCACATGTTTGCAAAAGATTTTGTCGGTTATTACCTTTTGTCCGAAAGTTTTAGTCTTTACCATTCGTATGCATTTGTGAATGTGGTAGGTTACGGCACGACAGAAGCAGGACTGCAGGCACGTGCACCAGTTTTACCACTCCTTCTGGTATTAAGTAAATTTGTATTTGGTAGTACCTTGCTGGGTGTATATTTACCCATTTTGGTTTCCAGATTACTCGTAACCCCACTTGCCTTTCTCGTTTCCAGTTTCCTTCTACCTCTTCCTATTGCCTTCCTAGCTTCATCGATGACTATTTTTTTTCCAAAACTGCAAACATTTTCGCTCTCTGCCTTGGAGGCAGATAGTTTCGTACTTGTTTTTTATTTATCAGCACTTTTGTTTTATTTGCTGTTTAATAAAACAAGTAAAAACTATAATTTGTTTTTAAGCGGCCTGTCTTTAAGTTTATTAAGCCTACTTAAAGAAACCGGTTTCCCAATTTCTGTTGGGTTCATTTTCGCCATTTTACTTGACAGAATATTTAAATTAGGTAGTGATCATGGGGTCAGCCTCAAGAGCTTTTTGTTATTTCTAGCACCCTTTGTACTGTTGGTCTTTCCGTTCTTTATTTATACACTTCTTAAAGACGGCAGTTTATATTTTAGCGCTGTTACAATCGATAGAAATATTAAGTATCTGCCTGACAATCTGCCGGTACTTTTTCAATCTATACCTTATTATTTCTTGGGGATAGATGGTGTCAATTTGTTTAATCATACAGCTAAAAGTTTTTCTATCAATTTACTGATTCTAATTTTATTTTTAAGAGGCTTTTGGTATTTTTTTGCGAAAAGAAGCTTTACATTAATATTCCCTATCTTATTTACTTTTTTAGCATTAGGAATTTTAAACACATTATCAATTGGAGGGGACTCTCCGTGGAATTTTGAGCTAATTACAATTCTTGCCTTTGTTATGCCAATTGCTGCAATTTTTATTTTTAAAGGCTTGTTAATAATTATAGACATTGTTGTCTCTCGAGTGAATATTTTAATCAAATACAAAAGTTTGATATATCTTGCCTTGTCTATGGTACTGATGATTAAGTTTATTAATAATTTTTTTTCTAAGCCGTATACTTTAGACTATGCAGGTGACTACTACGTAAATATGAAAACTGTTATTTCTAATTCCAAAATATTCCCCAAATTTTCTTTTGAAAATGACCCTGACGGAAATATAATTGTCGAAGATTTGTCTCCACTTATCAATCACATGAGAAATGAGTATCGATCTGAAAAAGTAGATGTTTTCACTCTAAGGTTCAAACTTCTAACTAGCGGCGTTGTCTCTCTGGGACTTATTTATGCCTTACTGGAAAATTTAAATTCCGAAAAATACTTGTCATTGCTTAAAAAAAGCCTTCGGCGTTCTTTAAAATAATTCATGAAAAAGATTGGCTTGCCAGTTTTAATTGTAACGATTGCTGTGATACTGAGATTGTGGATGCTTAATGGTGGAGATGTTACTGATGATGAAAAACATTACATAATAGACGCGCAGCGCCTTCTTAATAAAGATCCTTACATTGCTATAAGATACCACCCGTTTAGACATCCGGAACCAAGCATAGGACACCCCTTTTTGTATCAGGAAGAACAGGCTATAATATTTAAGCTTTTAGGATTATCGGTTTATACTTCTCGACTCCCTAATGCCATCTCCGGGATTGCTATAGTTATTGTTTTATTTTTATTTACAAAGCAGTTGGGCGGCAGAGTCGCAACTTTAGCGGCATTCTTCGCTGCAATACTTCCAATGGCTGTTAGGTACAGCAGAAATGCTCAACTTGATACCGTTTTTACGCTCTGGATTACAATATCTGCTCTTTCTATTTGGAGATATCTAAATGAGGGCAGAAAATATTGGCTTTTGATTGCCGGAGTCTCTGCTGCATTCACTATTTCTACAAAGCTGAACGGGGTTTATATAGTTCCAATGATTATTTTACTTTTGACTTTCGCAAGAGATGTAAAGCTTTCAAAAAAATTTGTCGGAAAAGTCCTGGTCGAAGCATTATGGGTGGCAGTGCCTACAGCAATTATCTCATTTTTATTAAATGATCCTCTTGCATATTTGGATGGAATCATTCGCCCTTCCTTTGAGGCTTATAGTTTCTTTTCAAAAGAGTTTTTTACTCAGAGAATTCCTTTTCTTTTTTCATTTGGATCTATATACCCATTTTTTAAAGCAAACTTTTTACTTTTGTCACCAGGATTTCTTTTTACCACAATTATAGCTTTATATTTTTTAATATTTAGAACAAAAAATATTGTTCGCATATTTTTGCTTTTATGGATTTTGCCCTTTTTAAATTTATTTATTATTCATGGATTTCGCATGGATGGAGTGTATGGATGGATACCTTTAATCCCTCCTGTAATCTTGGCCGTTTCTTACTGGATAAATCATTTACAGAGGAAATACGAAAACTTGCTTATCTTTGGAAAAATTATTTTTTTAATCCCATTTCTGTTTTTGTACGGTTTGTCTTTTGCACCTTTACCTTTTAAGGATTTCCCTCTAAATCACAATAGGACCATTAAACAAAATTTCTATCAAGATATAGTTGAAAAGGTTAATGAAATAACGCCTAAAAATGGAAGAGCATTTTTTTTACCACAAGCATATTATCCTCTATATGCTTTGAGAACTGACATTTCATGGGCTTACTATGGGGATTTGGCGAATTTTGATGTATTAATTGTTGATAACCCTATCCACCTATTGTTGGTCAAGGACAAAATAAAATTCTTGGAAAGTCATGTCGCTTCTCAAGATGGTGAGAAACTAACTCGATACATTTTTGTCCGCAAATTGTAGATTATGCCCGACTTTAAATTTGTGCTAATTTAGACAGACTTATTTTTCTTTAACTCAAAAGCTTTAAAGATCAAAATTGGCAGAGATAATAGGACGAGAGGGATATAACTTATTCCCCAGTAGTCATCGTATGGCGGTGTGCCAATCTTTAGTATTGCCAGGGCCATGCTGAGTGGAACAAGAGATATTACAACAATTGGGAAAGAAATGGTTTTTCTGATGACGAATGTCAAAGTTAAGGTAACTAATGCGGCAAAACTTAAGAGGAAGGGTCTAAAATTAAAAACCAAGTATTCCCACGATGCGTAAGATAGAGTCTGCAGAAGAAAGAAGGTGCTCAATGGGTGATCTCTGGGTTGAAGAGATTCTAAACTAACTCCAGTGTATCTTGAAACTTGAAAATAATGGAGTGACCAAAATATAAGAAAGGCTAGAAGAGCCGCAAGTAATTTCAAAGCTGCCTTGAAATTACTATACAAAATTAGCAGAAGTAAGATAGTAAGGAGGGGTATAACAAATATTTCTCTAATTGTTATTGATAACAAGAAAAAAAGTGAGGAAAAGTTGTAATTTTTCTTTAACAATGAGTATATCCCAAACGTAAAAAAAATTAATCCCCACCATTCTATTTCCAAAAATGCAACGTCTCGAGCAGCAAAATGGAAATAAGGGAATACTAGATACACTGATAATACAGCGAGAAAAGAAGGAAGAAAAATTTCTGCTAATTTAAACGATATGAAGAAAAATCCAAGTGAAAGAGCTATAAATAGCCAGTAAGATGTTGGACCAGCTGTGCCTGGTAAGAATGCCCAAATATAAGCAAATGTAGGTAAACGCCAACCCCAAACCTGCATCGGAATTGTAAATTTTCTTCCATCTTCCGTAATAGCCTTCTCGAAGGCCGAATAGTAGTTTTTCCCACTTTCTACTAAATAAGCAACTTTTAAGAAGGATAGTTGATCGTTAAAATAAGTTCTTGGTTTTGGCTCAGCTGAAATTACCTCACGGAGCTTACTGCTGTTTGTGAAGGATGTCACAATGAATGCGGACAGTATTGATAGAACGAGTAATTTACTTGCATCGAACCTTCTAAAGATAGCCGTTATCAGAAGGGCCGACACAAAGGAATAAATAGGGATCATGAACTCTCGTTTTTGATGAACAAAAATTGTTACGAATAAGAATAGAGAAATAACGTAGATTAAAATAAGCATTATAGCTTCCTTTGTTTTTAACCCTCTTAGGAAAAGAAGCAGTATATTGGTTAGAAAAAGAGCAAAGGTGAAAACAGAAAAGAAATAATCCAGTTTGCTTGCCGGGTTAAGTGATCCTAAAATTAATAATGAGGATACAATCGCAAAATTGAGAATATTATTTATCGAAGGAACCTTCAAATTCGTTTTGTCCATATACGTTAAGAATCGGAATTTTAAATATTAATTTTTTGATGAGAGAACCCTCATATACAGACCATAAGTTTTATCTGAGATTTTGTCCCAAGAATAATTTTGCTGACTGATTTCCTGTGCTTGCTTTTCCATTGATTTGTGTTTTCGAAGTGCTTCTTTGATTCCTTCTGATAAGCTTTTGATATTATCGGGTTCTGTTAAAACTCCGTTTATGTGATTTTTAATCATCCCAGAAAGATCACCCACATCTGTTGCTACCACAGGAAGTCCCGCCGCCTGAGCTTCAAGTACAGTGATGGGTTGGCCTTCAGAAGAAGAGCAAAGAACAAAAACGTGGGAGCTTTTGTATTCTCGAATTAAATCGTCGCCGATTTTTTTACCAACAAACCTAATGTGTTTTACAATGTTTAGTTGTTTTGTTAGTTTTTTCAAATTTTTTTCTTCATTACCATATCCCACAAGTGTCAATTTAGCTTCAGGCACTTCTTGAATAACATTTTTCATTGCTATGATTAGATCGTCCACTCTTTTGATAGGGTCAAACCTTCCAACCCAAAGTATTTTGGGATATGTTGCTTTCTTAACATTTATCTTGACGAACTTGTCAATATCGATTCCGTTCGGAATCACTTCTATGTTTTTATTAACGTTTTTTATTTTTTTAAATGCCTCCGTTACAGAAATCACAGCATCGTATTTAACCTTTGTGAGAATAAACCACTCCAAAATTCTTGAGGGTGTTAATTGCCACCTATTTTCAAAAAGCCTGGTTCCGTGAACAGTGATTAGAATAGGAATGCCTTTGACTTTACTAGCTATTTTTGCGAATAGTGCAGGTAGAAAGGGATGAACATGAATAAGATCATACTGACTGTTCACAATAAAAGGAATTAACCTTAATGAAAAAATTATTTTTGATAAAGCACTTTCTGGTTTAGCTTTTGAGCCAAGTTTGATGATATGCAAATATTTATATTGTTTTAAATTATCCTTACCATTTTCTCTAGTGAGAATATCAATTTGAAGATTTTTAGTTGACAGTCTTTTTGAAATTTCCCA
>CAYMGH010000004.1:0-22112 GCA_964389935.1 uncultured Gammaproteobacteria bacterium
TAATGTCTAAAGGTTTTCCAAAAGGTAAATTCAAAAAGCCATTCTAATTTAATACGATGATACGAATCATCGTATCGGATGATATTATCCAAAAACAAACTAAATTTAGACACTTGTAATTTTTACAAAACTATAGTAAAAAGAATCCTGCTTCTGCCTACATATAAATTCACATGGCAATAGACGCTAAGCAACAGGCAATCGAAACCGCAATTGCCCAAATCGAGAAAGCTTACGGCAAAGGATCCATCATGAAGATGGGCGAATCCATTGGAAAAAAATTCGAGATAGCTGTCATTCCAACCGGTTGTGTTCCTGTCGATTTGGCGCTCGGTGTTGGCGGGTTGCCCCGCGGAAGAATTGCAGAAATTTTTGGCCCCGAAGCATCCGGGAAAACGACCCTGACCTTATCAGTTATTGCCCAGGCCCAAAAAAATGGTGGTAAAGCAGCCCTAATTGATGCCGAACATGCACTCGATCCGACTTGGGCTCAAAAAGTTGGGGTTAATCTTGATGATTTGTTAATTTCTCAACCAGACACTGGTGAACAGGCTCTTGAAATCACCGAAACTTTAATCAGGTCCGGGGCAATCGACGTGGTAGTAATAGATTCGGTTGCTGCTCTGGTTCCAAGAGCAGAAATCGAAGGTGAAATGGGCGATTCGATAATCGGAGTCCAGGCAAGGCTCATGTCACAAGCTCTCAGAAAGTTAACCGGAGTAATTTCCAAATCAAAAACAGTTGTTATTTTTACTAATCAACTTCGAGAAAAAATCGGTATTATGTTTGGCAATCCGGAAGTCACCCCCGGTGGACGGGCTCTCAAATTTTACTGTTCGGTTCGCCTTGATATTAGAAAAATAGACAATATTAAAGAAGGTGATAAAGTCATAGGTTCTCGTCACAGAGTTAAGGTAGTTAAAAATAAGGTTGCTCCTCCATTCAGACTTGCCGAATTCGATATCATGGGCGAAGAAGGAATTTCTAAAGAGGGAGGGCTAATCGATGTTGCACTGGAGCTCGGCCTTATCACTAAATCAGGCGCGTTCTACAGATTGGGAGCAAAATTAATAGGTCAAGGTCGGGAAAGTGCTAAAGGTTACTTCCAAGAGCATAAAAAAGAGTATGCTCATCTGGAAAAAGATATTTGGGATAAAGTCAAAAAAGGTACGACGCCAACTAAACCGCCTAAAGTAGCAAATAGTGAATCAGAAAGCGACGAAATCCTCGAAGAAATAGCTGCGGTCTAAAGTGCCCAAAGTAACCGCAGTCGAACCCCAAAAGAAAAGAAAAGACAGACTTAATATATATTTGGACGGCAAATTTGCTTTTGGAGCAGAAGCAGATACGGTCCTCAAATACCAAATAACTCCCGGCAAAGAACTAACTCCAGAAAAAATTAATCAAATTGTAAAAAAAGAAGAACTCTCAAAACTTTTCGATGCAACTCTTAGATTCTTATCTTATAGACCAAGAAGCCAGGAAGAAGTGGAAGATTACCTGGCTAAAAAGATTTCAAAAAAGGAAAATATAAAATTTTCTGAGGCCAAAGAAAGCGGACTGATTATCGAAATTGAAAACAAACTGACAAAGTACAAATACTTAAATGACACAGATTTTGCCAAATGGTGGATAGAGTCAAGAACAAAATCCAGTCCGAGGGGAAAAAGAATACTTAAATTAGAATTAATGCAAAAAGGAGTAAGCAGAGAAATAGTAGACGATTTACTTGCTAATATCAAAAATCAAAAACCTTTGGCTCTTAAATCGATCGAAAAAAAACTTCCCAGGTGGCGACTCTTGCCAAGTGTGGAGATTAAAAAGAAAATTTATAGTCATCTTTCGATGCGGGGATTTGATTTCGATACTATTCGTGAAGTAGTTGCACAAACAGAGGAAAAAGGCTAAAATTATCAGTGCTGAAAAATTGCCGATATAGAGTAAGCGACTATTAATTTAAATGAGAAGTTTCTTATTTAAGCTCTCGAAAAAAATAGCGACTCCAACCGCATAAGCGGTTCTCTTTTCGTACTTTTTCCAGCAGAAATTTAATATGGGAATATTTGATTCTAGACCATCACCTAAAGTAAGAACAGCAACAGTTCAAAAGCCTAAAAAAGTGGTGATTTCGGTTGGTAACAATCGAGGTGGACAGGTCTCTTCGCCATTTAAAGATGCTCGCGAGATAATTCAAGACGCTCGAGACGAAGCATTTCGCATAAAGAAAGCTGCCGAGGAAGAAGTCAGGAAAGTTCGTCAGGAAACACTTGATCTTGAAAAAAGAATCGCCCAAAGAGAAGAATCACTCGAATCTAAACTCTCTCAAATTGCTAAACTTGAGAAACAAACTGAATCCAGCCGCCAAGCTTTAGAAAAAAAAGAACAGGAAATTTCCAAAACTAGAGCAGAACTAATCGAAAAACTTTCCAAAGTTTCGTCACTAACCCGTGAAGAAGCCAGGAAATTAGTCCTTTCTAATCTGGAAGAGGAATTACAGGGAGAAATTGCTAAGCACATCAAAGAGGCTGAAGAAAAAATAAAAGCTGAATCAAGCGAAAAAGCCAAAGAAATACTTGTTAACAGTATGATAGCAGGCAGTACTAATTGGGCGGCTGAATATACCGTTTCCACTGTCAAGCTTGAATCAGACGATATTAAAGGCCGAATTATCGGTAAAGAAGGACGCAACATTAGATCATTTGAACTTTCAACCGGAGTTGACGTTGAACTTGAAAGCGATGTTGCCGGAGAAGTCAGGCTTTCGTCCTTTGATCCTGTTAGGCGCGAAATTGCCCGAATGGCTCTGGAGTGGCTTGTCAAAGACGCAAGAATTCAGCCTTCGAGAATTGAACAGCTAGTCGACAAGGCCAAATCTCAAGTTGAAAAAGATATGTCCGAAGCCGGCAGGAAAGCAGCAAGCGAAGTAGGTCTCTACAATATTTCTCAACAAGCCCTTGATTCTTTAGGCCGTCTGAAATTCCGATATTCATATGGTCAAAATCAACTAATTGCTTCAGTGGAAACTGCCAGAATTGCCAAGAAAATTGCTGAAGAAATTGGTGCTAATTCTCAAATTGCCGCAACAGGAGGTCTTTTTCATGACATTGGTAAAACCGAAATGGAAAAAGAAGGAACTCACGTTCAACTCGGAGTCGAGCTTGCTAAAAAATGGAATTTTCCACAGGAAGTAATTAATTGTATAGCACAGCACCACGAAGATGAACCGTTTTCGTCTATTGAATCAATAGTTGTCCATGTTGCTGATAGCGTTTCCGGAGCCAGACCAGGAGCCCGTCATGAGGCAGTTGAAGATTACATTAAAAGGCTTACCGATATCGAAAAAGTTGCTACATCTTTCAAAGGTGTGGATAAAGCTTACGCGATTCAGGCCGGCAGAGAGGTTCGGGTTATTGTCGAACCTCAGACTGTTGACGATGAAGCTACAGTAAAACTTTCTCATGAAATAAAACAAAAGTTAGAAGACGAACTGACTTATCCGGGGCAGATCACGGTTACGGTAATTCGTGAATTAAGAGCAGTCGATATTGCCAAATAAAAACTGCGGGAGTATAATTCGCAACTATGACCAAGAAAGAACTAGTAGAAAAAGTAGCCAAAAAAGTTGGTCTTACTAAAAGAACATCGGAAAATTCAGTCAACGCCGTCTTCGGCATAATTCGCGATGCAATGATGAAGGGTGAAAAAGTTGTAGTTACAGGCTTTGGTACTTTTAAAGTTAGAAAACGGGCTGGCCGTGTTGGCCGCAATCCTCAAACAGGCTCATCAATAACCATTAATTCGCACAAGCTCCCAGGCTTCACCGCAGGGAAAACCCTCAGACGAATTATTAAATAATCAGCTATATATAATTAAGGAAGGATATTACGCGGCTCTTTTTGCTTTTGCTTTAATTTTTTTAAGATTTCCTCGTAACTGAACCAGCTTAGTAAAAAACTCAGGTTCTTGACTATCTCCAATGTTTATAAACCTTACTCTTGATAATGTGGATCGCAAATCTTCCGTAAGGGATTCGACTAAGTCAGGTTCCGACTCTGACTTATACGTTATTGGAGCAATTACATCAACGTCACGGACAATTTGTCTAGAAGGCAGACCGCGACGCTCTCTATCATACTCCTCAAGTTCTACTAATTGCCCATAGTACTTTCTTCTTTCGGAGTTTTCAATAGTTTGTCCAGGAAGAATTTCTATATCTTTACCCATAAAATTTACCCACCTAATAACATTAGACCTGGCGGGTTACCTTCTGTTGCCAGAAATATACGCTTTCTAATTACAGAAGTCAACCTAAAATAGGTTTGGCATGTTAACATTAAAATATGCATCATGATCCGTTTTTAAAACATCAAGTTATAAGCTTCGGGTATGCTATTGAAGGTATCGTATTTTCGTTTCAAAAAGGACTCCATTTCAAAATGCAGGTTGCCGCAGCAATAATTGTTATTGCATTGGGGTTTATTTATTCAATAAGCACTACAGAATGGCTTATTATTATTCTGATTTCATCAGGCGTTATTTCTGCAGAAGCTATTAACACAGCTATTGAGGAAACCGGCAATGTACTGCATCCGGAACATCATCCACGCGTTAAACTCGCCAAACATTGTGCTGCCGGTGGCGTATTAATTTTGTCAATTGCAGCTATTATCATCGGCCTAATAATTTTCACCCCCAAGATTTTTGGCTAAATCATCGCATTGTGCTAAAATTTTTATTTAATGAAGCCAAGTTTCTTTATTAAGACCTTCGGTTGTCAGCAAAATATGGCAGATTCCCAGAGGATAGCTAGTTATTATTTGGCTCGAGGCTATAGGCAATCTCAATCCATGAAGTTAGCCAGCGAGGTGGTCATTAATACCTGCATGATTCGCCAAAGCGCGGAAGATCGGGTCACAGGTTTAGTTAAAAATATTGCAAATGACAGAAATCCCAAGCCCAAAATTGTCATTACTGGCTGCATGGTAGGAATGGCAGCCAGAGACGAAACCGGTAAATATATCAAAGCTCTTAAAAAAAGGATGCCGGAAGTGGATGAATTCTTACCACTCGACGAGGTAGGTTTTGATTACCCGGCGCTCAGGAGTGATGTTGAGCATGCTTGGGTACCGATTTCCAACGGCTGCAATAATTTCTGCACTTTTTGTGTTGTACCTTTCACGCGTGGCCGGGAAGTCTCCCGTCCTTTTAAAGATATTATTGATGAAATAAAAGAACAGGCGTTAAAAGGCTGCAGGGAAGTAACTTTACTTGGTCAAAACGTCAATTCGTATGGTGCAGATCTTGTCAAAAAAAATGCTAAGGGTTACAAACTGCCAACGGGTCGCACGGTAAAACCTGTCTTCGTTAAACATCTCGGCCGTTTTCGAATTCCGACACTTTTCCCTTATCTTTTAGAAGAAGTTTGCAAAATAAAGGGAATTAAAACAGTTAAGTTTATTTCATCCAACCCTTGGGATTTTTCGGATCAATTAATCGATGTCATTGCTAAAAATGAAAAGATCGACAAAAATATTCACCTTGCGGTCCAATCTGGTGATGACGAAGTATTAAGACGTATGAATCGCTGGTATACGCGAGATGAGTATCTGCAACTGGTGAAAAAAATTAAGAAAATGATTCCCGTCGCGCAAATTTCAACAGACATAATTGTCGGATTCCCCGGAGAAACAAAGAAGCAGTTTAAAAATACAGTTAAACTGGTTAAAGACGCTGATTTTTCTTATGCGTATGTAGCCAAATATTCCCAGCGGCCAAATACGGCAGCCACAAAATCTTTTCCGGATAATGTCCCTCACAAGGAAAAAGAGGTGAGGTTCCATATTCTAAATGAATTAATCAACAGAAAAGGCAGCCCAAGAACAGCTGTTCACTGACTATCTCCAACTCCTAAGCCACATGAACCTGTCGATCGAAGCAATTTTGATTGGCCAACCCGAACTAATAGGGAAGAAATACAAAAATGCCAGCACAATTGCTACCAATAACAAAATTACCGCAAATTTGAACCGAGTATTATAAATATCTCGAAATTCGTATCCAAGCACTATAGACATAAACGGAATCGAAGGTAGATAGTGGTATAAAAATAAAAGTCGCGGGGTAAATACCCACGGCAGCCAAAAAATAAAATACGCCAAAAGGACTAGCAAAATTTTCATATTCCTTCTTTGGATGAACTTACCTATCATATAGGAGATTGCTACAATTCCCAGCCAAAAAACGATCGGGTTACCCAGTGCATATATGTAACCCGCATTGCCTGAACCGTAATCTTCATAAGAAAAATAAACACCCCTTATATTTAAAACCCACGGGCACCATGATTTTGGTCCGGCCGTTCCTTGCGGAACACAAAAAAAAGCAGTAGTTCCATAAGAATGTTCAAGGTCATGTCTGTTTTGGTACCACCAGATTTGCTTATGGAGTCCCACAAATTCACTGGCGCTGTGGCCTTGTAAGAAATACTGTCCGTAAGAGCCTAAATACATTAGCAATGGAATAATAACTAGCAAAACTAGTTTTAAATTTAATCTTCTCTCCTTTAAATCATGAAGTAGCAAGAAACCCAAAACAGCTGCAATTGCATAAAATCCCGTCCATTTAGTCGCAAGTGCTAGTCCCAGAAAAACCGCAGTTAATAACAAGTTTTTAACGGATCGCCTGGTTGTATAAAGATAAGCAAAAATAAATGAGCAGACTACGAAGAATGACAAGAAGATGTCGTTCATGGTTATTCTACTCATGGCAAACGTCAGATTCTCGAAGGCAATAATTAGGCTCGCGAAAACAGCTGCAGTTGGCCCAAAAAGAAGATAGCCAAGAGCAAAAGTCGCCGGTATTAGGGCTGCCCCGAAAATAGTGCTTGGCAATCTCCATGCAAACGGTCGATCTCCTAACACTTTTATAGATGCAGCCTGGATTAGTTTTGCAAGCGGTGGGTGAAGCCAGTCAAATGCAGTGCCTTCTTCTGGTGAAGGAGAAAATGGATCATAAGCAGCGGGGTCGTTATTGGCGTAAGCTCTTGCTGTAACCACATGATAGACTTCATCGAAGTAATAATGGTTAGGTTCATTTAGGCGGTAAACTCTAATAGCAAGAGAAAAAAATGTCAACAAACTTATGAAAATAATTAATTTCTTAGACATTACATCCCAGTATATAATGGTGAGACTAAGCTATCAATTATGGCTAAAAAGATTGTTCAGTCGATAAACAAGTATACACTTGCAACTTTTCTACTTTTTGGATTTTTGTTTTTTCATTTCGCCAAAGAAATGCTGCAAGCAAGAAACGACGGCTGGTATGTTGGCCAAGTAAATTTATATGGAGATCTTGTTTTCCACCTCGGATTCATAAATAAATTTTTAGAGTCTGGTCAAATTATAGCCTCTAATCCCTATTTTTCCTCAATAAAACCTAACTATCCAATATTTGCAGATTTTATTACTGCCCAAGTCGCCAGACTTACTGGAGTCGATTTTGCCTTATTTTTGGTAACGTTTTTGATGGGGCTTTTAACAATTTACGTAGCTAGAAATTTTATTCTTAATTTTATTAAGAGCGAGAAAGTTATTTTTTTGGCACTCTTGCTTTTCTTTTTCAATGGAGGGTTCGGCTTTTATTATTTTTTCCAAGATTTAGTAAGCTCGCAAAAACCATTTTTAGGTTTTATTTTTTCGCTCCCCAATGAGTATACGGACATCAAGGAAAAAGGTTATTGGTGGATCAACACTTATCTTGCTTACTTCCTACCGCAGAGAGGATTTTTATTTGCCTTTCCAATAACATTAACTGTTTTTAGTCTTCTTTACGTTGGCTATAAAAGAAATAGAAGAATGTTTTTTGTAATTGCCGGTCTTCTCTCAGGGGTATTGCCTTTAGTTCAGGTTCACAGTCTTTTTGTTATATTTCTAGTCTCTCTGTTTCTCAGCTTAATAACTATTTTCCTATCAAAATTTAATAGTAGGTTAGTAATCAACTGGATTTTATTTGCAATTATTACCTCAGCTGTTGCTTTACCAATCTTTAGCGCAATTTCACAAATAGAATCTCCATTAAAATTTATTAGAATTGAGCCAGGTTGGACAAGCGAGGAAAATATAATCTGGTTTTGGTTTAAAAATCTTGGAATCTTCGCTCCACTCCTTATAATTTCACTTTTTTGGTTATTTAAAAATAAGTTTCTCTTCACGCTTTATTTACCGTTCTTATTCATATTTATTATTTCAAACATTTTTGTCTTTCAACCTTGGGATTTTGACAACAGCAAACTTCTTGTATACTGGTATTTTGCTTCAACCATTGTAGTCGCATTTTTTGTTTACGATCAGTTCTTAGTTAAAAATTTAGCCAAAAAAGCAACTGGAGTTTTCTTAATCTCTACTATGGTTTTTTCTGGAGCACTAGATGTATTCAGAACTTTTACACCCATTACTAGTTATCAAATTTTTTCAAACTCTGATTTGGAAATCGCCGAATCTGTTAAAAATTTAACTGCTGAAAAAAGCTTGTTTCTCACGGCCTCCAGTCACAACCATCCGATACCTGCTTTAGCCGGCAGATCAACTCTGGTTGGTTTCCATGGTTGGCTTTGGAGCCATGGTTTACCATATCAGGAAAGAGCCAATGATGTTAAACAAATATATCTCGGAGGCAGACAAGCAGAACAGTTAATCTCAAAATATAAAATTAATTACCTCACAATAGGGCCTTTGGAAAAATCTGAATACCAAATCAACGAAAGTTTTTTTATTAAATTTCCGACTATTCGTTTAACTACTGGCTGGATTATCTATGATGTTAGTGCTCTATGGGCCGACAGTAACCGGGAAAACTAATCTTGCTATAAAACTCGCTCAAAAATACAATGGCGAGCTAATTTCTGCCGATTCTCGGCAAGTTTATAAGGGTTTAGATATCGGAACCGGTAAAGTTAATTTCGAATCTAAAACCGAGAAACATCAAGATTATTGGATTGCCGACGGAGTAAAAATCAACGGCTTTGATCTTATTGGTCCAGGGGAGAATTTTTCAGTAGCCGATTTTGTTAAATTTGCTTCCACTACGATGATACGAATCATTGAAGTGAATAAATTACCAATTGTAGTTGGTGGAACAGGATTTTATATTAAAAGTTATTTATACGGAATCGACACTCTAGGAATTCCCGCAAACCGAAAACTTCGTGAGAAACTCGAAAGGTTATCAGTTAAAGAACTTCAAAATAGGCTCTCAGAAATTGATCAAGAAAAAATTAAGGTGATGAATAAATCGGACAGATCAAATCCTCGCCGTTTAGTTAGAACAATCGAGGTCGCGTCATCACATCCACCTACCCACCTACCCACCTACCCACCTACCCAACGAAACTATCTTCTAATTGGTCTAACTGCTCCAAACGAATATCTTTATCAAAAAGCTAACGATTGGCTGGAAACTAGATTGAATCGCGGTCTTGTTGAAGAAGTGGATAAACTAATTAAGAGGGGAATAAGCTCAGATTGGCTGGAAAATCTTGGACTCGAATATCGCTGGATGACACGATATATTCAGGGTAAAATTTCTCAAGACGAGGCTAGAAAAAGGTTGCAAGGTGATATTCATGAGCTCATCCGCCGTCAAAAAACTTTTTTTAATCAATTTGCCGATATTAAATTATTTGATATTTCCAAAGAAAATTGGCTAAAGGAATTAGAAAAAACAGTTAGTACTTGGTACAATCAACAAGATGGTCGAATCCAGAGCTCCTCTTAAAGTTGAAATATCCCACAAAACTGTGGTTTTTACAGTCGCGTTCTTAATTGGTGTCTGGTTCCTTTTTTTTTTTAAGGAGATTATTATAGTAATATTTCTCTCAATTATTTTACTTTCTGCCCTGCTCAAACCCGTTGAGTGGTTAACCAAGAGAAAAATCCCCAGATTCTTATCGGTAACTATCGTTTACATTCTAACTATTGTGATCATTTCAACAACTATCGGACTTCTTATACCTCCTGTCGTAAAACAAACACAAGAGTTTGTATCAAAACTTCCCCAGATAATTACTACTGTTAACAGTTTCTTAATTTTTAATGAGATTCCGGTTGAGGATCTTTCAAAAATTATTGCCAGGCAAATAGAGCAAATAGCCGGAGATATTCTTAAAGTGAGTACCACAATATTTTCCAGAGTGTTATTGATGTTAACAATGTTTGTGCTCGCATTCTACTTGCTTCTGGAGTGGGATAAATTTATAAGATTGATAGCCTCGCCGTTTTCCGGCAAACAAGAAAAGAAAATTATCAACACTATTACTAAAATCGAATATGGCTTGGGGATGTGGCTAAGAGGACAAATTGCACTTTCTGTTATTGTGGGAATATCTGTTTATGTCGGCCTTATCCTGCTTGGTATACCTTTTGCTTTGCCTCTTGCTGTAATTGCTGGGCTTCTTGAGATAATTCCGGTGATCGGGCCAACCGTTTCTTCGATTCCGGCAATATTGGTCGGATTGACAATTAATCCGCTGCTGGGTTTAGCCGTAGTCGCTCTTTACATCGTTATTCAGCAGATCGAAGGTAATGTATTCGCACCACTTATAATGTCCAAAGTAGTTGGTTTATACCCACCGGTAATAATTATCTCACTGTTAATTGGGCTGACAATTGCAGGAGTTGCTGGGGCAATTCTTGCCGTGCCATTTGTAATTACTGTGAGGGCAATAATTAATGAACTCTTAATGGATGATCAAAAGTTAACACACACTGAAGGTTTACAGATAAAGGACCTTTAGGAAGAGAGTAAGCCAGATTCTGTTTCACCCCGCTCAGCGGGGTTTCGCGATCATCTATCTCAAAGTGACGTTTATTTCACTTCGCCTGCCTTTTATGGCGGGTGCCTCTACTTTGGACCTACCGAAAGCTTGGTTATCAGCCCAATTCTGAGTTGCAGCAGGTGGGATTGCCTTTACCCCGCCTCGCGGGGCGTTTCATTTCGATCCATACCCTGAACCGTCTGGTTTGGGGTTTAGGATCTAATCGTCACTGTGGCTCTCAAGTCCTGTTGATTCAGAACTTGTCCCCTTTCCCTTTCGGTACTTGGGACACCAGCTATCACTAGTCGGAACTTACGTTCCACCCCTTGCTTGTTCCCCCGTCAGTTCGCTCTTCGAACCGCAGTAGAAATCTACTAAGGTAAGAAGTAAGAACATTCGGGGTCTGCTGTCTGGACTTTCCTCCCCGCCAAAATTGCCCCTTGAGTCGTGTACGAATAGTACTGAAAAGACTCAAGGCAAAATTAGGTGGGGCGATCGCCCTTCTTCCTAAAAGCCGGTAGTATTTTACCAAAAATTAGTCATATTATCAAAAACCATTGACTTAACTAGCTAAAAGTGTCAATAATTGATTATGGCTAAAAAGAGTCTTTTTACGTCCAAGAGCAACCCACTGTCCCAGCTCTTGATCGCCGGGGCAGTTCTAGTTATTCTGGTTACAGTTGTCCAGGCTGTAACGCAAGTAGATATAACCAATATCGCCCCAACCCAGCTCTTTTTAGTGGCTGGTGTTCTAGGCATACTTGGCATCTACCTCAAGGACGAAAAGTAAAGTTATCTTGATAAATATTACTTTATAAGCTATTCTGCTGATATATTATTGGCAAAGCCCCGTAAAACCCGCTCTTTTTAATGATAAAAATTGCAGTACTTATTTCAGATAAAGGAAGAAGTACAAATCTACAGGCGATTATTGACGCAATAAAGTCAGGGAAAATCAATGGCGAAATCGTAGTCGTTATTAGTGATACACAAAACGCAATTGGCCTTTCCCGCGCTAAAAAAAACAATCTGCGAACTGCAATTTGTCGCGAGAAGTACCAACTAAAAAGTATCTTGCTTAAATTTCAGCCTGATTTTGTTGCTCTTGCCGGTTGGAAGCAGTTTATTGCAGATGATGTAATAAATTCTTTTCCCCGTCAAATTATAAATCTGCATCCAGGTCTTGTTCCAAACACAATAAGTGGAACCGTCAAAAATCCGGATGGAACAGGTGCCCTATGGAATCGGGGATTACTGGCCGAAAAAGCAATTAGCAATTTTTTGCAAAGTAGCGCCACGTATGGCGGTTCGTCAATCCATTTTCTTACTAAAGAATTCGATTTTGGTCCGGTACTTGCTCACACTTTTATCAAAATTAAAAAAAACGACACCGTAAATTCACTTTATAGCAGAATAAAAATCAAGGAACACCAAATTTACGTAGAAGTTTTGCAAAAACTATCAATGACTAAAAAGACTACAGTCCTAGTTGTAGACGGCGGCGGTAGAGGATCAGTTCTCGCTGGAGCATATCTCAAAAGCAGAAATGTTAAAAAAGTTTTGGCAGTACCAGGTAACGATTTAATGACAATGAACAAGAATGTCAGTATATTCCCTCACTTAAAAACTACAGACATTGATGAAATTGTAAAACTTTGCAAAAGAGAAAATATTGATTTAGTCGATGTTGCTCAGGATGATGCGGTTGCTGTTGGGCTTTCTGACGCACTTCATAAATCAGGTATTAATACTTTCGGTCCCGCTAGAGCCGCCGGTCAAATTGAATGGGATAAAGCCTGGGCAAGAAGCTTTATGAAAACAAATCAATTGCCGATACCCAGATATAAAATCTGTAAGAGCGAAAAAGACGGCATTAATTTCATTCAGAATCAGAAAGACTCTGAATGGTATATCAAAGTATCAGGGCTTGCCGCTGGCAAAGGAGCTCTCCATGCTAAAAATAATCAAGATGCAATCGCCAAAATCAAACAAATGAAAAAGTTTGGTAAAGCCGGTCAAACTTATTTGATAGAGGAATGCTTAGAAGGCGAAGAGTTTTCATCATTTGCAATAGTGAACGGCAAAAGTTTTCAAATCATTGGCAATGCTCAAGACCATAAAACACTCTTTGATGGCAACGTTGGTCCCAACACTGGGGGCATGGGGTGCTCATCGCCGCCAATTGCAATTACAAAAAAAGTTGAGTTTCAAATCACTAGTATTTTTAGAAAGACAATCGAAGGATTGGTAAAGATGGGCAGACCATATGTTGGCATCCTATATTTAGGGGGAATAATCGACAAGAATGGGAAAGTTTGGATAATTGAATTTAATTCGCGCTGGGGTGATCCGGAAGCCCAAGTCTTAATTCCGGCAATCAAAAATGATTTTTACAGCTTAATTTCTAATGCGCTCAAAGGAAGTTTACAAAAAATTATTAAAGATAAAAAATACCGGGTAGTGGTTACAGTCGCATCTAAAGGCTATCCGGAAGACTATAGCAAAGTTGTCGGCAAAGAGATAAAAGGTTTGGATAAGCTATTAAAAAATCGAGTTAAAGTTTATGGTGCGGGAGTCGCTAAAAAAGGTCAAAAATTCGTGGTCAATGGTGGCCGCTTGTTTTATATTCTTGGAGAAGGGGAAAATGTTGCAGAAGCCAGAAAAAAAGCCTATAATGTGCTTTCTCAAGTCTCTATAACTAATATTGGATTACACTATAGAAAAGATATAGGCTATAGGGATTTAAAAAGATTAAAAGGAGGTGACGATATATGGGGCAACTAGAGAGAGCTAAATGGTCATCACCCGAAGGTCAGCAAGGGTTATCGACTGAAAATCCCGAACCCAAAACAATAGTACCCATTCCCAATGCGGGGGATTATTATCGCGGAGCGGATGGTAACATAAGACCTGAGATTGTGGAAAAAGCAAGGCAGATTAGCCAAGGAAAATATTAAACTGTATTGTGATGATTCACACGATAAGAGTTGCCTCTAAAAACGACACGGATCCAAAGGGTCAGAGTCTCCTTGCGGAAATAAAATCTACATTAAATATCAACTCGATTAAAAACATCCGCACTGCCAAAGTTTATCGGCTAGAGGGAATTTCTGCAAAAGATCTTCAGAGATTAATAGAATCCGCACTCGTCGAACCGGTTGACCAAAAATTCACTGTTAATAAAAAAATCTTCAACGCTAGCAGCCAATCAGTTGAAATTGCCTATAAGCCAGGTGTTATGAATCCAGAGGCAGCTTCGATTCTAAAAGTTACTTCAGACCTTAACATTAATCTCGCTGCTTGCGATTCTTCATTCGAATACGCCTTTTTCGGCAAATTATCTAAACTTCAACTGCAGCAAATTATTAACCGCCTTCTGGTTAACAAAACAGTTGAACATATTGTTGCCAAAAAACCAAAAACACTTTTAATTTCCGGAAAAGCCCCAAATATCCAGACAGTCCCGATTAGAAATCTTTCTGACACCCAGCTCTTAGATTTATCAACCAATCGCCTCTTTTTAAATCTCGAGGAAATGAAAGTCATCCAAAATTATTTCAAAGCTGAAAAGCGTGACCCGACTGATTGCGAAATTGAGGTTTTAGCCCAAACATGGTCGGAACATTGTGTGCACAAAACTTTCAAAGCCAATTTAATAATTGACGGTCAAAAGAAAAAGCCGTTCTTTGAGCGAATAAAATCAACGGCTGCCAATAATAAAAAAATAATAGTCTCGGCATTTGTCGATAATTCCGGAGTCATTGATTTTTATGAGGGTTTTGGCATTAATGGCAAAGGCGAAACTCACAATAGCCCATCAGCCATCGAACCGTACGGCGGTGCCATGACAGGCTCCGGCGGAGTATTTCGTGATATTGCAGCAACCGGACAGGGGGCAAAAGTTATTGCCTCAACCGACATATTTTGTTTTGCGCCACCAAATTTGCCTTCAAACAAAATCCCTCCGGGCTGCCTGCCCCCGACCTATTTGCTTAAGAAAGTAGTTGCCGGAGTTCGTGATTACGGCAACCGTGTTGGCATCCCCACCAATAATGGTTCTGTCCATTTCCATGAAGATTTCCGTGCCAAACCAACTGTGGCGGTTGGGTCCTACGGCATTCTTCCCAAAAAAAATGCCATTAAAAAATCCCCAAAAGTTGGTGATTTAATTTTAACTATCGGCGGAGCAACTGGCCGTGACGGAATTCATGGAGCCACTTTTGCATCTGGTGAAATGACTCATAAAACCGGCGAAGTTCTAGGCTCGTCTGTTCCAACTGGCAATGCGACTGAAGAAAAAAGGCTTATTGATGTTGTAATAGCTCTCAGAAATAAAAATTTAATTCGCTCAGTTACCGATTGCGGTGGCGGTGGTTATTCTTCGGCCATCGGGGAAATGGGGGAGCATATCGGTGCCCGCGTGTTTTTAGAAAAAGTTTCCCTTAAATATAGCGGCATGGCGCCCTGGGAAATATTTTTATCTGAATCCCAGGAACGCTTGATTCTGGCGATCGACCCCAAAAATCTAAAAAAAATCCAGAAGATTTGCGATCTTTACAATGTTTCCCATTCAGTGCTGGGTAAATTTGACGGATCAAAAAGGCTTGTTGTTACTTACCAGCCTCGCGGCCAGGCGGGTAAAAATCAAACTGTCTGTGATCTGCCAATGAAATTTATTCATGAAGGTTTACCGCAGAGAAACATGGTGGGAGCAAGCAAAAAGGGAAAAGCGACAAGAGAGAAGCAACCTCAACTTCCCAAATCAGAACAACAATTGCGACTTGTCTTTGAAAAAATCCTCGCGCATGCCAATGTAGCTAGCAAAGAACCGATTGTGAGACAGTATGACCACAACGTGCAAGGCTCATCAGCGCTCCATCCTTTTGGTGGAAAAAATTTAGATGCGCCAAACGATGCAGTTGTGCTTCGTCCAATATTAAATAAAAAGTATGGATTCATTACAGCTCACGGGCTAAACCCAGTTCTTAACAAAATTGATCCGTACTGGGGCAGTGTTTGGGTAATTGCAGAAGCAGTATCCAACTATGTTGCAGTCGGCGGAGATTTACAAGATGCTGCTTTAATCGACAACTTTATCTGGCCGTTTCCGGATGAAGAGAGTCTGGCTGACCTTGATAAATCAGTCGATGCCTGTATTGACGTCGCCAAAATATTAAAAATGCCATTTGTTTCCGGTAAAGACAGTCTATCTTCTACATATAGATATCCCACCTCGCATCGACTCGCAAAGACTCGTCGACGCGAGGCGGGTGGCAAAGTCTTGAAAATTCCGCCGGTACTTCTAATTTCAGTATTCGGTAAAATTCCCGATGTTACCAAAACCGCAAGTTCTGATTTCAAAAAATCAGGATCGACCATCGTCTTGGTTGGCAAAAGTGATTTTAAAAATCTTGGAGGCTCGACTTATTTTGATGTTATCAGATCAACCAGCAAAAACTTGCCAAAAATCGATCTAAAATTCTTACCACAAGTTTTATCATCAATAACTGCCGGCATCCAGTCACAACAAATTCTTGCTTGTCACGATATTTCAGAAGGAGGAATGGCAACCACACTTTTCGAAATGTGTTTAGGAGGAGATTGTGGAGCACAAATAGACTTGTCAATCCTTTACAAAGGTCTCTCCTTTATAAAGAGTTCAGAGAACACCTTGGAGGTGAAATTACGTTCGGACTTTATTCTTTTCAGCGAAACGGCAGGAACCTTTCTTGTTGAAGTAGAAAATGAAAAGACTGCCAAAAAATTATTTAAAGGCGTACCGTATGCGATTATCGGTAAAACAATTACCGATAAGTCAGTCCGTGTAAATCAGAAATCGAAAACTATGTTCAACGTATCGGTTGAAAAACTCAAAGAAGCATGGCAGAAGTCAATGAAGGAAATTTTCAGATGAAACCCAAAGTTTGTATTTTAAGATCAGATGGCACTAATTGCGACGAAGAGCTTTTCTATGCTTTTGAAAAATTCGGCGCAAATCCTGAATATGTTCATATAAATGAACTAAGAGCAAAAAGTTCACCCTCCGGAGTCTTGACGAATGGGGGTAAAAATCTCTCAAACTATCAAATCCTCGCACTGCCAGGCGGTTTTTCTTATGGCGATGATATTGCAGCCGGTAAAGTTTTGGCAATTGAGTTGACCAGTTTTTTAAAAGACCAACTTCAAAACTTCGTTGTCAAAAAGGGCATCGTTGTTGGTATCTGTAACGGATTTCAGACACTCGTTCGAACCGGCCTGCTGCCTTTTAATAATATTGGAAAAATGGATGTTACTCTGGCACCAAATGAAAGCGGCCATTTTGAATGCCGCTGGGTCAAATTAAAGATAGAAAAAAGTAAGTGCATTTTTTTAAACCGGCTGATCTCCGATCCGGTATCGGAAAATGACGATACCGGATCGTTAAATATTGCTGTAAACCATGGAGAGGGTAAATTCTTTGCGGACAATAAAACAATCCAAAAAATCGAAAATCAAAATCTTGTTGTTTTACGCTACGTGGATGAAAGCGGTCAACTCACTCAATCATATCCGCAAAACCCAAATGGATCGCTGGAAGCAATTGCCGGTATCTGTGACCCAACTGGCCGAATTATAGGCATCATGCCTCATCCGGAAAAATTTGTGGAGATCACTCAACACCCCAACTGGCGAAGGTGGAAGTATAATTCAGACGGAGTGCCTGCCCGCCAAAGCCTTGGCGACGGTGGGGTGTTTTTCCAAAATATGATAAAATTCGCCAACCAATCATGAGCAAAAAGATCACATATGCCCAAGTCGGTGACGACTACTACACGAAAGATCCGATAAATAAACTTTCACAAAAAGCTGCACGCGCAACTGGTGTTAATCTCAAAAAAGCGGGATATGGGGAAATCTCTGATACTCGAGGCGAATCAGCATTTGTCTGGAAACAGGGAAATATCCTGATGGCATCTGTCATTGAATGCTTGGGGACAAAAAATTTAATAGCCGACAGTATGCGCAAAATTACCGGTAAAATCGAAGATCCTGAGCGAAGTCGAAGGACTTACTACGATGTTATTGCTCAGGATACCGTCGCCACTTTTATAAATGATCTTTCAACAGTCGGCGCTAAACCTTTGGTGGTTCACGCATATTGGGCAGTGGAGGATAACAGCTGGCTCCATGATAAGAAAAGAATGACCGATTTTATTAATGGTTGGAAGAAAGCGTGCGATCTTGCAGACGCAACCTGGGGCGGCGGTGAAACATCTACATTAAAGGGCATAATAACGCCTCAGACGGTTAATTTAGGTGGATCTGTCGTTGGAATAGTCAAATCCGAAAAGCGCCTTGTAACAGACCAAAAACTTAAAAATGCAGACAGAATTGTACTCATCAGATCAAATGGCATAAATGCTAACGGAATTTCCCTGGCGCGCAAAGTTTCCGAAAAACTCCCTAATGGATATGGAACAAAAATCAACAAAAATAAAATGTATGGAGAAGCTCTTCTCACGCCGACAAATATTTATGCCAAAGTAATTCAGGATATTTTAGATAATGGAGTCGATATTCATTACATCGTTAATATCACCGGACATGGTCTTAGGAAAATCATGCGAGCCCGAAAAAACTTTACCTACCAAATAGAAAAATTATTTCCGCCACAGGAAGTTTTTAAGTTTATTCAAAAACATGCAAACCTCAATGATTATGAAATGTACCAGACTTACAACATGGGTCAGGATTATGCAATTTTTGTAGCTCAGCGTGACGTCAAGAAAGCCCAATCAATAATTTCCAAAAACAAATTCCATTCTCTTGACGCAGGAGTTGTTTCCCGTGGCCCGCGCCAAGTAATCCTCAAACCCAAAAACATAACATTCACTTCCGAAACTCTAGATTTGAGATAAGTGGCATTTGCTACAATATTGCTGTCGTGATAATTACCAAAAACGAGCCTTATACAAAATCCGAAATAGAAAAATTAAAGAAGTATTTTGGTACCTACATTAAAACTGTTATTGATATCAACCAAAAAATCTGTTCAGCAGGCGCAGATAGACATTTTGAATCAGAACAAATTCTTTTCCAAAAAGGCTCAAAGCAATCCGATATTTGGGGCGGCGGTTTAGATTTAGAAACAAAGATAATCGATTTTAATTCATTTATAAATATTCGCCCGCAAAGCGACAATACCAGCAACGAAATTCAAGATGCTAAAATGAGAGAAAGATATAAAAAACTAACAAAATATTTTTTTAAGGAGATCTTATGAATCACGACAAGGAGCAAATTGGAGCCCTTGCGATGGATCTTAAAAGAGCAGCTCTTGGCTATCACGGGGGATCAATAAAAACCGCGGAAAGATTTTTAGAAGAAGCAATGAAAAGACAAAAAGAATTACAGATTAAAAAAAACTCTCCATATCTAAATAATTTATTAAAATCTCTTACTAAGTTGGTCAGAGAAAAAAGTAAAGATAAACTGGCAGAAGATGCTCTTATGTACAGCACTTTATTTCAGAACTACGCTATCAAATTGCTGTAATCACTAAACCAAAACATTATGTTTTCCTCCGAGACTGTAAATATGAGATAATTGGAATAATGAGCGATGTTGAAAGTCTAAAAAAGGAAATAGATGCGATTAAAACCCGCAATATGCGGGTCGAAAAAGATAAAACTTGGGAAACAAGTTTAACAAGAAGAGTTGCCATATCCGCAATTACCTATGTCCTGATTTCAATTTTTCTAACTATTATTGGTATTGAAAAACCGTTTCTTTCGTCAATAATCCCGGCCGTTGCCTTTTTAATTTCTACCGCCACATTAAATATCCTCAAAAACCGGTGGCTTAAAAATCAGAAGTGATTAAGTTTACTTGGAAGGTGATTCGGCAGGAGTAGCTTCTTCAGACGCTACTATACAGGGGTCAAGCTTTTCTTTTTCTTCTGCCGTAAAGTTTGTTGTGCCTCCGTCTGTTAGAAGCTTTTGAATAGTTTCTTGGGAAAGTGAATTTTGCACGCATTCAATATTTACTTTTCCAACTCCTGGTAAATCCGTCTCGGTTGGCGCTTGAGCAGCAGAAGGTGTTTGCTGTTGGGGCGCTCCACCAAATAATCCCTTGAAAGCGCCTTGTTTAAAATTTGCCCAGATAAAAAGCAGAATAAAAATGCCAATGATTATCCAAATGATATTAAAAAGCAAACTCAGCGCTATTTTTATTTTAATTAAAGCAGACTTTTTATTTTCAATCTTTTTAGTTGCCATAGCCCAATAGGCTATACTAGTGCTGAAATAAAATCAAGTATGAAGAAAAAAATTAATATTAAAAGTCGGCCGATTTATCACATGACCCAGCAAGGCCTTGATGATTTGAAAAGAGAAGAAGAAAATCTGATCAAACGTCGTCCTCAGGTTGTCATCAATATGTCCAATGCCCGCGAACAAGGCGATTTATCAGAAAACGCCGGCTACCATGCAGCCAAAGAAGAGCTGGGTAAAATAGATTCTAGACTCAGAGAATTAAATTACATAATTCGCTTCGCCAAAGTTACCATTTCTTCAGGTCATCCTCAGGTAAATATGGGAAGTACTGTAGAAATTGAAAGCGAAGTCGGCACAAATAAATTTACAATTGTCAGCGCTATGGAAGCAAACCCGGCAAAAGGTAAAATTTCCGATTCTTCACCAATAGGTTCAGCCTTACTCGGCAAAAGGGTAGGCGAAAAAGTAGAAGTAGAAATGCCCACCGGCAAAGCCTCATATAAAATAGTAAGAGTTAGTTAATTTAGGTTGCTCACCTTACCGCTAAAGGGCTAAAATCAAAATGTGGATATAATTTTAGCTTTCATTATTGCTCTAATCATCTATTTAAGCTTCAGAGTGCTTGAAGAAAAACTGCCACAATTTAACTTCACAATTTTCGAGCTGGTTCACGGAGGATTTGACATCAAAAATATTGGTGTCTCTATTGTCATACCTTTTTCAATTTCTTATGTTTTTGGATTAATTTATGAAACAACTATTCCCGCCGCATATACAATCCCCGGTTTTTTGGCAGCTCTACTGATGGTTTTGCCGTATTTTAAAAACCCCCAAGTTATTCCACCGGAATTGCAAATGGGCAAAGAAAGAGCCTACCTAGTCTATTTGTTTTTTATAGTTTCTTTTGCACTTATTGCTTATCTTGGAGGCTACATCGGCAGTCAGGGATTGCCACCATTTTTGCTATCGAGTCAGGGTTTGAAAGACGGATTCTGGATTGTTTTGTTCGGAGCAATATTTACCTATTTTGCCCAAAGATTTCTCAATAATAAAAATCCGCAAAAACCAGCAGCTAAAAAAACCGATGTTAATCTGTCCCCGGAGGAAACCAAACCTCTAGATACCTAAACTGTATTTTTTTGCAAATTTTGCATTTTTGCAAAACATCCTCTTTTTAAATTTTTTGCAAAATTTGAAAACATAGCTTATAATTCCGCAATGGAGGCCCAAAAACGCCATAAAATTGCAACTCTTGGGTCGCACACCGCGCTCCAAATCCTAAAAGGTGCTCACGACGAAGGATTCCAAACGATTTGTGTTGCAACCAGCGACAGAATCTCACTTTATTCGAGGTTTAATTTTATAGATAAAATCTACGAAATTCCCAAATTTTCCGACTTTCCCAGAATAGAAAATAAATTAATAAAAGAAAGAGCAATTATCATCCCGCATGGTTCTTTTGTTGCCTATTTAGGTTTGTCTGAAAATAAGAATATGAAAGTTCCTTATTTCGGCAACAAAAACGTCCTGGATTGGGAGGCCGATAGGAATTTGCAAAGAGACTGGCTCATAAAAGCAAAAATACCGGTCCCGAAAAGATTTAAAAAAGGCGACAAAATAGATAGAGCAGTGATTGTCAAATCATTTGGCGCAGCCGGAGGCCATGGTTACTTTTTTGCCAAAAATCAAAAAGAATTTGATAGCCGTATCAAAAAATACAAAGCGAAGGAATTCATTGTCCAGGAATATGTTATCGGGGTTCCTCTATATATCCACTATTTTTACTCAACAATAACTAAAAAACTGGAAATACTATCAATCGACAAGCGCTATGAATCCAATGTTGATTCACTAGGCCGCATTCCGTCGCAAAACCAGCAGGGTTTGGGAATCGAGCCCTCGTTCGTTGTTGTCGGTAATTCGCCTCTTGCCCTTCGTGAATCACTCTTGGCAGAAGCATTCGATATGGGTGAAAGAGCTGTAGCAACTGCGCAAAAATTAATTAAAGGCGGCGTCTGGGGGCCAGTTCGCCTAGAAACCATCAT
>CAYMGH010000005.1:0-21611 GCA_964389935.1 uncultured Gammaproteobacteria bacterium
ATTTATATTCGCTGTGCTCATGTAAACTTGCGAATACATACTTGATTTCATTTTATTTTATTATGGAAGCAAGTCTATAATTTTTATTGAATTTTTAATATTTTAATGTTTGAAAATTATGATTTGAATGAAAATTTAAAATTTCAAATTTAAAATTAAATTCACCTTAGCGAATCTCAGCATCCTCAACTTCCCAGCTATAGTCGTTGTAAACAGTCACGATTGCAAATCTCGGTCCCTGGAAATTGCGAGCAGAGTTGACCGCGCCAACGGTCGTCATTTTAACAGCTCCACTGGACGAATTGAACTGGGCAAAAAAGTGCAAGTCTCCGGAAAAAAATCCATCAACATTGCCATTTTCCAGAATAGACAACAGTTCTTCGGCCTGCTTGGCAACCTCAGGACTATTTTCCCCCATTACGTGCGCACTCTGCGGATGAAATGGGGTTTTGTGGGCAAAAACGAATTTGAGTTTACTTTCTTCCTGCAGCCTGCTTGCTACATCCTGCAAGCTGCTTTCATCTATTCCTTTATATATATCACTATTATCTATGATAACGAACTGTATCGCTTCCTTATTGATAATTTGGGTTGGATCGCCGAAAATTTGGCGGAAATTTGTGGTTGCTTCTTCACCTTGGTTTCTACTGTCCCAAAGATCGCGATCTCCGGAAGTCAGATAGTAAGTAAGTTTCGAATCATCGAAAGCTTTTTTAGCAGCCATTAGCTCATCCTTCGTACCCAAACTTGAAAAGTCCCCGAGCCCGATTACAAAATTCACTCCCGAGCCTTGTGCTTGCGAAAGTGCTTTGGCAAGCAGCTCATTCTCATTCTCGCTGTCAGAAACAAGCGCAAACCTCAAAAGCACTTTCTTATGCGCCAACTCATCACTATCAATACTTTCCGATTGATTCCGATTCCAATTCAAACCAATCGTTACAGATAAAGCTATTAAAATCAAAATAAGGATAAATTTCTTCATTATTTACACCAATTATTCGAATAATCAAAGTAGATTCTTTTTTTCAATACCTAGCTTTTTATTTAACAACTCCTCTTCAATAAAAGTGTCGCGAGTGCCTAATCGGTGAACAATTTTTATCACATCTTGCCAGAACTCCCGACCGGCTTCTGTTCTCAACATCCTCTCCACAATTTTCCTGTAGCCACGATTATTTTTAACAATTTGTGAAACCTTGCCGACGGTATCACTCGAAACTTTAAGAAAGTTCTGGATAGGTTCATAACCCCAGCCCTTAATTAACAAAACTGCAATAGCCAGCCTTTTGGCAAGTACCACTCTTTCCGTGGGCGTCAATAGATCATTAAGAAACAACTGTGTATCTTGTCTACCCTTCACTTGAGAAACAGCCTCCAGTAATGTCCCGCTAATCTTATTTTGAATATCTTCCGATAAATATTTCTTTGAAATTTGCGCCATTGCTTACACCAATTATTCGAATAATCGAAGTATATCATGCTTGTCTAATAGATTTTCAAATAGGTTAGCACAACAGCTTAACACCATCAATCGATTAAACGAAAAGGTTGACTACTTTGAAAATGCTGCTATAATTTGCTCCATTATGATGCAAGTTGAACGCGACGGCGTTGTTATTACTGATAGGAGAGAAGAAGGTATAACTGTTGCCGAAGAGATATCAGCTAGATTCGGCAAGAAAAAAGGCGTCTGGCCTTTTACTTTTAGAAATGTAGACGTACCCAACATTCCTACTC
The DNA here is from genome assembly GCA_964389935.1 of uncultured Gammaproteobacteria bacterium. Classification (GTDB taxonomy): domain Bacteria; phylum Patescibacteriota; class Microgenomatia; order Curtissbacterales; family GWA2-41-24; genus WO2-FULL-40-11. The sequence continues at coordinate 1,738 of CAYMGH010000005.1, forward strand.
CGGATTTACGATTCGAGAGTATCGAGCGTCTTTTACTGTCGCAAGATAGGACACATCTATTGGCCGTCGCCAGAGATGGAGACAACCTTTTTTTCATAAGAGACGAGGCAGTAGTGCTATCGGGTCAATTCCCGATTATCGAAATTATCGAAGAGGTAATGAGCCAAGATTCTGATTTTTCCAATGTCATATTCCGCACAGTTGACCAAGAAGGAAAAGCCGATATTCGACATTTAAATAAAGAGGGTGAAATTAAAGTCATCCTTGATGATCAAGATCAAATTAATATTCTAAATCACGCAACAATGACTGACTGGTTACTTGCTGTAGGCCGCAAAGATCAAACTCTAACTTTTACGGCAGTAGCATCAGATGGCACAGTGTCAAAACCATTTAGTGTCCGGGGTGTTGGAAACCTCAAACAAATCGGTTATGTTGAAGCAAGCAAGGATCTCTCAAGTATTGCCTGGAAAGTTAAAGACCTGCCACACGATGAAGACCATCAAGTTAAAACTTATTCACTTTATCTAAACGATCAATTAATAAATGCAGAAGTGCTACATCATGCGTTTAGTAGAGACTTTTCCCAATCACTAGTTGTTCGCCCATCCGAAGAATGGGGTAATGTTGAAATTATTTTAAACGGTAAAATTTATGCAAATAGCCCATTAGCACTTTGCGGTGATTTATATTCCGGTCCGATTAGAACAAACAACGATCTTACCTGGGCAGCTGTTGGTCTGACCGACGGTAAACAAAAATGGTTATATTGCATAACACCCAAATGGCATGGCCTTCTTGAAGAACATCCTTTCGATGCGCAGGAAGTTTGGGTATTTGATGTTAATGACCATGATATCGAATGCAGGGGCAAGCGCAACAATGTAGAAAGAACGGTCTGGATACAATTGGATGATCAAGGAAACCCGCAAGTTACCGAAGAAGCCGCTTAAATCCAAAAATTCTACATCTTCTGAGGTGCAGAGACTCCCAGAAGCTTTAAAGTATTGGCAAGCGTGATTTGGGTTGCGGAAATTAGCGCAAGTCGGGCTTGGCGAATCTCCATTTCTTCCGTAAGCACCTGCACATTTTCGTAAAATTTGTGGAAAGAATCGGCAAGCTCCACCGCATAAGTTGTCAGCTGATTGACCGCAAAACTTTCCCCAATATCCTCAACAAGCTCTGGCAGTCTCGAAATTTGCTTAATCAGATTTAGTTCATAGTTGCCAGTTAATAGTTCATAGTTGCTTTTTGCCTTTAGCTCGCCTCGCTTCGCGAGCGAAGCGGGCTTTTTGCCTTTAGCTTTCGCCAGAATCGAACAGATTCTGGCATTTGCGTACTGCACATAATAAACCGGGTTGGCAGCCGATTTTTCGCGGGCCAAATCCAAATCAAAATCAATATGCGTATTTGCATCATGCATCAGAATAAAAAACCTGAGAGCATCTCGGCCAACTTCATCCAATATTTCTCTGGTGGTCACAAAAGTCCCTGATCTTTTAGACATCTTGACAACTTCACTGCCCCGTTTAAATCTGACCCATTGGTAAAGAATTATCCTTAACTTATCAGCATCATAACCTAAACTTTGTATAACAGCCTTTAATCTTGGCACATGGCCGTGATGGTTGGCACCAAATATATCAATCACCAAATCCGGCTTGTCTTCAAACTTGAGTTTGTGATAAGCAATATCATTGGCAAAATAAGTAAACTCTCCGTCGCTTTTAACAACAACCGTTTCCCGGTCTGCCAGCCACCTGTCATGCGGAGCAAACCAGACTGCACCATCTTTCTTTCGTAAAGCTTTTTTCTTTTGCAGAAAATCTATGGCTGATTTTGTTTTGCCGGATGATACAAGCTCGCTCTCTGCCTGAACCTTGTCAAACTTAATCCCCATATCCTCACAGTCTTTCAAAACGTCTTTTAAAAGAATCTCTACAGCTTTTTTCTCTTCATCTTTGGTAATTGGTAATTTAGAATTTGATATTATGTTGATTTGTTTAACCAAATCAAAGATATACTCGCCCTTATATTCCTGATCTTCAAGCTTTTTCCCATTCGCAACGTTAACTATCGACTGACCCAGTTTTTCTACCTGAACTCCCAAGTCGTTGTGATAATATTCCCGAATAACTTTGCAGCCGGAAAACTCCAGAACCGAAGCGAGACTGTCTCCGATTGGCCCGCCGCGGGCATTGCCAAAGTGCAAAGGACCGGTTGGGTTGGCGCTCACAAACTCAACTCGGGCTTTTTTGCCACGACCCGCGTCATTGGACCCAAATTTCTCTCCGGCTTCGAGCACATCACTAACCTGTTTTTGCCAAATCTCATCCTTAATGAAAAAATTCAAAAATCCCGGCTCGCGAACGTCCAGTTTCTCAATATAAGGCTGGCTTTTAAGACCATCAGCCAATTCTCTAGCAATCTCCATCGGCGACTGCTCAAAACTTCCACGCTTCTCACCTCCGAGGTGACGCTTTGCAGCCTCCTTAGATACACCTCGGAGGTGTATCTCGCCGCTAATTTTCAAAGCTATATTTGTCGAATAATCCCCATGCTCAGCCTTATCGGGCCTAAAAACCTCGACCTCAAAATTGGAAATTGGAAATTGCTTGCCTTGAGCAAGTTTCTTGTCGAAAGGGAAATTGGAAATTGAATTCACAATATCCTTCTTAATCTGATCTCTTAAATTCATAACACTAGTTTACAGGGGAAATTAAAAACTGTACAGCGGAAAATCTTATAAAACCGTTACTGCTGGTAAGGGGTGATCGGAATCTGACAAACTCAAATAATTAACACCGCCAAGTTTTATATAAATAACCGTACCGGAACGAATCTCGTCAACGATAGACTTCATTACAGCAGTTGGATGCAAGTGAGATAATTGAGCAAGTTCTGTAAGTGCCGACCTTTCTGGATACCTAGCAATATTTAATATAAGCAAATTTTTAATTGATTGTCGCTCTCTTGTCTTTCCCATATGAGAATGTGGATAATATAATGGTAAAACTTCGCTAGCAATTCCAGGCAAGTTTGCCTCAACTATTTGTGATGCGTCAAACTTTGTATTATTACCGCTGTCCTCATTATCAGAAACTAACTTGTCTATTGGTCTCAGTACTTCTGTAACTACTAACTCACCTTTTTCATTTATTCTAGCTCCAGAATGTGTTCTCCTATTTTTAAATCTCTCACTATTTGGATGGGCAAACTCGTACTCAACTACACCTGACGCAACAAGGGCTCTCAATGAGTTTGATACAGAAGACTCAGAAAGGTGAAGCTCTTTGGCTATATGTGCTAATCTCGCAGAAGCTTGTAGCTCGAAGAGAAAAGTTAAAATTTTTGCTCTTACATATGGTGACGAATTTCCAGTATTTTTCGGCTCATTACTAGATCCAAAAACTTCAAATAAGCTAAATTTATTTTGAAATTCAAAAAGCAAAGCAATAGCTGCTGCTGGCTTTCCGTACTTTTCTCCAGCCTCAGTAAGCGAATACCCCAAAACTCTTCTACTCCCGGTTTGAATAAAGGAAATTTCTTCAATCAACATACCGTGTGGCTTAAGAGAATATTGACAGTAAACTTCAGCAGTTCTTGTATCTGCTGCTTCAAATACCGATCCGCTATTAACACGCGCAAATTCTTTCCTGAGTTCTTTTGGCTCGATAAATTGCCCCTGACCAGGAATTAAAAACATAGTTACGCATTTTGGACTTGTGTTAATAACCGAAAGGCACTGCTTAAGCCTTAACTCAGGTTCTTCAGGGAATGGCTCGGAAAGTCTTGCCATTTCTGCAATGGGTATTTCAGATTCCAATATTGAACTTGCTAATAGCCGCTCTTCCATAAACCAAAATTATACTACTCACCACCAAATTCCACAACTATGGGGTTTTAATTCACGGAATAGCTTCTTCCGTCCGTGTCAATTTCTATCGTACCACTTGTATCATTTCTTAATATTTTGATACCGTTTGATATTAATAAATCCAACACCTCTTTATGCGGATGGCCGAAGCGATTTTTACTGCCGACTTGGATTATGGCAATTTGCGGATTAACTTTCTCTAAAATTCCCTGATTCGTGCCTGTCTTTGAACCATGATGAGAAATTTTAAGAATCTGGCATGGTTTATTTATCAACCCCTCAAGAATCTCCTTTGGCAAATCCCCCGTCAAATACGCACAAATAGCCTTTCCTGATCCGGTATCGGGATTATACTCAAGTCTTGCAACAACTGAACTGTCATTGATATCAACAGGCGGTGCAATTTTCCATAGGTTTGACTTCTCCTGACTTGGCCAAAGAACATCCAATCTTAAGGGTTGAACCCTAAACAGGGTTGAACCCTGACTTAACTGACCCAACGAATGCGGGCCGATTTGAATTGAATCTCCGGCTCTCGCCAAATGAACCTCAGATTTTTCAGCTTCAAGTAGTTTCTGCCACTGGTTAAAAAGCGCTGTTGTATTTTCAACTCCGCTCCAGACAACCCGCTCAACTTTGTACCTGTTAAAAATCTCGACCTGTCCTTCCATATGGTCCTGCTGGGCGTGCGTTAAAATCATCATTTCAATGGTTCTATCCCAAAAAGGCATATTTTCCGCCAAACAATCTACAATTTTTGTGCCAGGTCCGCTGTCAACAACAACCTGTTTGCCCTTCGGTGTCACAATAAGCATGCCGTCTCCCTGACCAATATCACAAAAAATTAAGCGTGGTTTACCGACTTTCTGACTTTCTAAAATGAATAGAATGCCCAAGACAATAAAAATTATTGCCAGCCCTAAAACTAATTTAGTTGAACCTTCAATCTTCATTTGATCTTAAAAAAACTATTGTCAGGGTGTCAGGGTTCAACCCTAACATGTTAACTTACTTAAATCCCGGCAATTATTCTCACGATTTCCGAAAAATACAAAGCAGGAACAAGCACCAGATACGCCAAAAGCTGCGCCAGCGGCATAAAAATTAAACTCGCCAAAGCAATCAAAAACCCCAAAACCATAATCGGGAAAACCGCTTCTGCTACCAGAATATTGGCAATCGGCGCAATTGGTGAAACCCGCGAAAAGTAAAATAGAATCACCGGAGCTGTAAACAAATAGGCGCTGGTAGCAATTGCCGCATTCTCTCCTAAAAACGGTAATTTTTTGAGCCAATTCTGCAATGCAGAACCCAAAGTCACAATTCCCAAAGTCGCCGCAAAAGTCAGCTGAAAAGAAACTTCAAACAAAGCGTGCGGCCAAACTAAAACTATCAAAAGAGCGGCAATCAGCAGCGACCAGACAACACTTGCTTCCCTTCCCAAAAAAATCGCCAGAGTTGAAACCAAAACCATGATACTGGCACGCACCACAGGCGGTTCGAATCCGGTTAAAAACGCGTAGGCAAACACTACCAGAATTGCCAAAATCATCGACTGCCTTCTGCCCAGATATTTCGTAAGCGCCAAAAAAATTCCCGCAACAATCATTAAATTCTGCCCCGAAACCACCACCACATGAATTGTGCCTGTTTTGATAAGCTGCTGCCGAAACTCCTGAGAAATTGTGTCAACACCCAAAACTGTGCCAACAACCAGTGTCGCCTCTCGCGAGGGAAGAAGCGTACCAACATTTTTGGAAATTTTGTCTCTCAACTCTGATCTCCATCTGGAAAGGCTTGACCTTTCGCCTATTTTCGAAACTTCAGGATCAAACATCCTTCCCTGTTCGTCAAAAGTTCCCTCGACAAGCAGCCGGTCACTAACTTGATACCTTGGATACAAATCAACATAGACTCGCGAATCGGCAACGTAAATTACCTGAGAAAAATCATAAATTCTTGGCTCGCGCTTTACAGTTGCTTCAAATTTTAAAGGCTGATTTTTGGGTAAAATTGTGGGCTTATCAAGCCAAACGCGAAAAAAAACTGAAAAAACCAGTAATATAATAAAAAGGAAAAGTTGTAATTTCGACACTGTGTCAACTCAGGCTGTGAAGCTTCTCCACAAGGTCGAAGATTAATATTGTTCGAGCTTGTCGAGAACTTCCACAATTTTGATTTTTGATATTTGATTTTTAATTTAAATCTGTTAATAGACCGTTATCAGATCCTTTATTTTTTCAAAGGTAGCACTGCCGACTGCTTTTTTGCTCAGGAGTTCTTCCGGTGAGCTGTACGGACGCGAGGCAATGATTTTTCCGGCAGTCACCGGACCAACGCCCGGCAAAGTATCCAGCTGCGCTTCGCTGGCCGTGTTGACATTGATTATGCCAGTTACTCCCGATCCGGTATCGGGATTTTTAATCGATACCGGATCGTTAATGCTTGCTATGTGCGCTTTCTGCCCGTCGCTAAGCTTGGCTGCCAAGTTAATTGAATCAGTATTGGCATCTTCTGTCAGCCCTCCGGCCATAGCAACCAGATCATTGACCCGGGAATCAGCCGGCAGCTTATAGACTCCCGGGGAACTAATGGCACCATCAACATGCACCACAATCTGACTTTCAGTGTCCTCAGTGGTTGCAATAATTTTGATATCGTCTTCGCTTGCTGAACCCTTCAAAAGAAACGTGCCGGCGCCAAACGCCAGCATAAAAAGCCCCACAAACAACAGGCCGACAACAACTAAATTAACCCTGTTGGAAAGAAATTTATTTAGAGTTGAGTTCGAGTGGACAGAATCATTTTCCGATAAGCTTTCAGCCATTTTTTAAACTCAACAATTAAACCTTTTGCACCGCGCTCTGTCAACTCGGCGTTAACCACACCACCATGATGCGGGTGGCGAAACAGGCGTTTGTTAGAGCTGGAAAAACCATGCGCATAGTGGGTCAATTCGTGGCAAATTGTATATTCAACGACACCCACCGGAACCCTCATGGATTTAAACATCGAGGTAATCGTAATAATGCTTTTTGCAGGTTTTGTTCGCTTAGTTAATAGTTTGATACCTTTTGGTTTTATAAGCCGTATCGACCCAAAGCGAAACTTGGCTTCCCTGCCCCATTTGATTTCAATTGGATCAGCAACTTTTATATTGCTAAAATATTTCTTCAGAAGAAATTGCAGTTTATCCTCAAGCCACCTCTCATCGCGCATGATAATCCTAATTGTAGGCGAAAGAGGATCAGCTATTCAAGACTTGCAAGTACGTCTTCTTTGGACATACGAAATCGTTCCAGATAGTCGCCCTCTGTTAGTGCAAGCGCAAAATTTGTGGCAATAAAAACGCCATCAAGAGTTTTCTGCCTGCCGTTTTCCATTATCGGCACAAGTTCGCCATCTGTTCCTTTTTCAAAAGCTGGAACTTGGTTAACTTTAATCCACTCTCCTAACAAATTACCGTCCTCATCTGTGAATTTTGCGTAGTTTGCATCACCGGCATAAGCTAAACCATTGTGAGCCAGACCATCAACAATAAAGCCTGGAGTTGTCCAAGCTATGAGATTCTCATCTCTGGTATTTGCGGTAGGACTACTTCTTACAGGAATTTCAGAATATTCCCCGTGCGGCACGGTAAAATACAATTTTCTCTCTGCGCCTTCAACTGGTTCTCCGCAAGGACTTGTACAAATGTCTAGAATGCGAGAAACCCTTTCGTGGAATCCACTAACAGAATCTTCAATTGGATTAGGCCTTCCCGTTACTTCCCAAGCAGTAATTGCACCAGCCAACGCTATGCTAATAAGAAATCCACGCGCAGATAATGAGATTCTCCCGGATTCCCCATCTAAAAAAGACCTGTCAGGTCTTCGCTCGCTCATATTAACCTATAACAATAACAGACTATACTTGAAAATGCAAGTTTTTAACTAAAACTCCACAAACACCTTGACCAAATTATTTGAAGCCTCAACCAATGCCTTCCCAACTGCCAGCTCCTGCCTTTTTCCATTTTCGTCAACAATCAAAATCGGCCCGTCAATTAAACTGGCAAAATTCTCATGAAGCGGCAAAATATCAAAATTGCCCTCAGAATTTGTGCCGGACAAACTTTTAACAAATCCACGGTACACCAAATGCCCTTTGTAAGTAGGCGGCATGACGGCCGTATAAAATTTATCTCCTCCTGCTTGCTGACCAAAGTCCTGACGACGGTTAGTTTCCTGTGCCACTTGTAGCTACCCCCGAAAGCGTTGAAATATATAAAAGTTTCTCATAAGGCCATTCATCAATTTTCCCCGAAACTATGTCGGTAACATCCTCAACCACATCGGCCCGCTTCACGTAAACCCCTTTTCTGCCCGTCTGGTTTTCAACCATAAAGAAATCCTGAGTCATGTAGTTAAGAAGAATTCTGGCTCTCCTGTAAAGAACTCTATCCTCCGGTGAAAGTTCGTGCTCGCCGGCAATTGAGACAATCCTGTCTAAATATTCATATCGGCTCAATATTTTAATAGCTTCCAGGTAAGCCTGATAGTGCCGGCTACCCACAAGAGACGGCGACAACAACCCCGAAGTCGAAGCTACAATATCCACCGACGGCCTCCTTCCCTCCTCGGCAATATCGCGCGACAGCATCACCTGTGAATCAAAATAAGGCATCAAACTCTGCACACCGGCATCCGAAAAATCATCGGCCGGCACATAAATCGCCATTACCGAAGTAATCGCCGCATTATTGGTAGAAACCAGTCTTTCCTGAAAAATTCCGATGTCCGAGGAAAGGGTCGCCTGATATCCGTCTTCAGACGGGATCGTGTTCATCAGAATCGAAAGCTCGTTTCCGGCCTGAATAAATCTGTAGGCATTGTCAACAAAAAATAAAACGTCTTTATCTTCTTCGTCGCGGAAGTATTCGGCCAGTGTCGCTGCCGCATATCCTGTTCTGAACCTTACCGATGGCCTCTCATTCATTTGTCCAAAAACCAAACTGACATTAGGCAGCACATTCATTTCCGTCAGGCTTTCGATCATCTCCTGCGCTTCACGGATTCGCTCGCCGATTCCGGCGAAAATACTTATCCCCTTATGGAAAACCGTAATATTGTGCATGAATTCCGACAGGATAACTGTTTTGCCGACTCCCGCTCCGCCCAACAGGCCAATTTTTCCGCCTTTCAAAAATGGCGTAAAAAAGTCGATAACTTTGATTCCGGTTTCTAAAATTTCCCGATTAACCCTAATCGATTGAAAGTTTGGCGGCGTCCCGTATATCGATCGCCTTTTATTAAGCTTAATTGGACCCTTGCCGTCGTGTGGCTCGCCGAAAACATCGACAATTCTGCCCAACAGGCCCGGCCCGACAGGCACGCTTATAGTTTCAAATTGCCTGACAACTTTAGCGCCGCGATAAAGTTTCGAAGGATCTGTATAAGCCAGACAGGTTATACGGTCATTAGGCGAAGAGCCGTAAACCTCCAATTTAACCGAATTATCTTCAGATAGTGTCAAAAGTTCGTGTCGCCCCGGTTTATCCCGCGCAAACAACACCTCAACAACATCTCCCAAAATTCCGGTTACAACTCCAGTACTTTCTTCAGGCATATGTTAGTTCATAGTTAATAGTTCATAGTTAATAGTTCATAGTTAATAGTTCATAGTTAATAGTTCGTAGATCATAGTTCGTAGATCATAGTTCGTAGTTCATAGTTCGAAGTTACTATGATCTATGATCTCAATACTCAGACCTCATCGGTACACGGTGAATATGCTGCTAGACTGCCAGATATCCCTTGATGAGTAAAGGGCGGCCATTTTTCGGTTGTTGATACCTCTGATTACTTTTATCTTAAACTTCTCAAATTTTTCAATATTTTCAGTAAGCCTTTCGGCAATCTCGCCAATTTCCAGAATTTTGACACGGATGGCATTTTTGGCCAGACCATTCTCGTAGAGTTTCTGCAGCAGCTGACTGGTAATTATCTGCTTTTCCAGAAAAGCGAGTGCTGCTGCTGGCTCCGGCTTAACCAAATATTTCTTAATTTCAGGGGGTCTTGCATTAACAACCTCCTGCGCCACATCCTGCTTTATAACATCCTGTGTCATAATACTTTGGAATTTGGCGAAAATTACCTGGATCTCCGCGTAACTGGCCAGCAACTCCGCAACCTCATGGACTACATTCCAGTCAGGTTTTTCGTCATGGAAATCATAAAATGTATATTTGAATTTGGGCCTTTTCCTGTCTACTTCTTCTTTTCCGGGTTTGCCAATTATCAGCGCATCGCTGTCTCCCGGCTCCAACTCTTTCATAAAGCTATCAGTCATAAAATTTAAAAGGCGCCCGTAGTAACTGGGTTCGGAAGAAACCAAAACAACAATTTTTCTCTTTGAAGGTTTTCTTGAAGGCAGCCTCAGTGCTGCTTCCCGGTTTTGCTTCCTGCCAACTGTCGAAATTTTTATATTGACATAGGTCTGCTTAATATCGACCAGATACTTGTCAAGATCTTCAACCCTCTTCCTGTTTACCTCCATTCTTTTGGTGGCGGTATGCTCAAACGCGCGGGTAATGGAAGTCAGAACATCCAGGTTTTTTTCAAACTTCTCAAGTTGTTTTTTTGTGCTCATTTACCTTCCTCCTGCCAAAAGTTTGGCTATATTTGGACTTGATTTGACGACGACCGCCTTAAACTGTTCAAGGTTTTCGCATCTTTTGATTTCCAGTTTCAACTTGTCCAAAGTTCCGGCATTTGCTACCTCAGTTAATTTTTTGATATCGGCTTCGATCTCTTTACCGCTTTTACTGTTCCAGAATTGGGCCAGGAATAAACCGATTATTATTAATTGTAATTCTTTTGAAAGGACAACGTCAGAGCTTTGATTGAAAACTGCCTCCAGTTTCTCGCTGTTTCTGAGTATACTCATGGTTTGCTCTGTCAACTCGACTCCGAACCTGCCCAATTCCTGAGCCTTTCTGGCTTGGGCAAGCATCATATGCAGATGTGTTGCAATGGCTTTTTCCAGCTTTGTGCGTGTTTGATTGCCCACTCTCGACACCGAAAGCGTAAAAGAAACAGCCGGATGCCTGGCCTTTTTCTGCTCGGCAACGTCCAGAAAAATATGTCCGTCGGTCATTGCCATTAGGTTTGTCTGGATATATCCCGAAAGGTCTCCCTCCTGCGTTTCCGCAACCGGCAGCAGGGTAATACTCCTGACTTTGCCGCTTTTCATCTTTATGTTGCCGGCTCTTTCGGCAATTCTTGCCTGAATATGAAAAATATCGCCTGGATAAGATTGCCTTCCCGGAGGTTTTCTGGAAAGCAGAGATAGCTCGCGGTAAAACCTGGCGTGAGTCGAAAGGTCGTCAAGCACCAATAAAACATCTTTACCGCTGTCGCGAAAATGCTCGGCAATAGCCATAGCGCTATAAGGTGTCAAATAAATCATTGGCGCAGGATCACTGCCTGAAGAACCAATTATTATTGTTTTGTCCAGTACTTTCATATTTGAAAGATAGTTTTCTATTCGCTTCATATCCGATTTTCTCTTGCCGATTAGTGCATATATGCAGACAGTTCCCAGCTTTGCCTGCGAAACAATTGTTTGCAGTGCGATCGTGCTTTTGCCCACGGACGGATCTCCCACAATTAATTCCCTTTGTCCCATACCAAGAGGTGTCAAAATGTCAACAACCATTACTCCGGTGTGCAGAGGCCTGGTTATCCTCACCCTTGAAGAAATCTGAGGAGCCGGAGTTTCAATATGCCGATAGGAAAAATCACGACTGTCAATTTTCCCGAAGTGATCCTGGGCAATTCCGAATGGGTCCAGAACCCTGCCCAAAAATTTATCTGAAGCCGGAACCTGAAAAAATTCATTAGTCCTTACCACCTTCATGTCGTGAACCAATGTTTGCCCTTCAAAAACCATCACTTCCACAAGTTCGGGCAGTAGCGCGTTAACAATGCCTAGTGTGCCGTTTTCCGTCATCACCAGTTCATTGATTCTGGCGTTCGGCAGGCCGTTGACATAAAAAATCGACGAGATAATCGACTGGATATAGCCAATCTCGGCTGTCTCTTTAAAATACGTATTAAAATCTTTCATTGTCAGATTTTAAGCTGCGCTGGAAGAAAATTTTGCACTGGATCTTTCAACCAGGCCGACAAGTTCATCGTGAAGTTGATTTTTGAGAGTCTGGTCACTCATTTTGCCGTTAAACTCAAATACTGCCCCGCCTATAACGTTTTCATCAATTGTTAGCTCCAAAATGCCTTTTTTGCCCAAAAATTCGCTTAGGCGGTTGTTTAGTTTCATTACAAAGCTATGAGTAGGCTCAAAAGCAACTGTAACTTTGACAACCGGAAGGCTTTGCAAGTAAGTTATTAAATCTTTCAAAAATTGCAGCTGTCCCTGATCATCGGCAGGCTCAAGGCCGGCTTTTTCGATTTCCTCAAAAACTGAAATAATATTGCCGGTCAAATAGTCTCGGGCTTTTGCAGAAATCATTCCCGGCTTGTCCTTAAAAAGTGACCTTTCAACTAAATTGATCTGATCAATTAACCTGCTAAGGCCTATGGTCTCGTAAATCGTATTTGCAAATGCGGAAAGTGCAGCTTCATTTATTTGGCTCACGCGAAAATTTTCTCCTTTTTAGCCCGCTCCAGCGCTTTATTAACCAAGTCCTCGTGCTCGGTAAAGGAAATTGAGCGGCCAATAACTTCTCGCGCAGCTCTGAAAACTATATCTCTAACCTGCTGATCAGCCTCATTCAACTTAGTCTGCTTATAACCGGCAACTTCTTTTTCCGCCTTCAGTAACATGTTGGCCACGTGATACTGGCTCTCTTTGGTAATTGCTTCCTGCTGCTTGATAATAAATTTGCCCATTTCGTTACTTTCCTCTGCTGCAAATTGTGAAAGTTCCAAAAAGTGCTTTTTTAACTCCTCTTCAAGCTTTACTCCGGTGGCACGGATAACATCATCGATTTTTTGAGTAGCTAAGTCTTCAATTTTTTTGCTTATGCGCTTATTTATTTTCTTGTCCATGAGAATTATCTCCTCCTGCTTCTTTAAAACCCGCCTCATCCTGATAAATAAAATTGTCATCATCGAAAGGGACATAAAACTCAGAACAAAGCTAAGAATAATCAGTATGGTGAATATTTGTGTTGGATTTAAACTCATGGGCCACCTAGATTAATTATAAACTTCTCCAGCCAAACTGCTGGAGTATTATCTTAAGTTTACATGAGCCTTGCTGAAGAAGTATGTATTCTCTTGCTTTCATCCTCGGCATGAATGCCGAAGATTTCAGTAAGGCGAATATAAACTTCCGAGGACTCTGCAGTCCTCGGTCCTTGTTTTTTAAGTTTACAAGAGCTTGCAGAAAATCCCAAAATGTTTCACTGATCATAATTCGGAAGTATGTAATCACTAATTTAGCATTCATCTCCACTTTAAGAAAGTGGGGTTTTCTGCTAATTAGCGATTATAGCGACAACTGCTACTACTCCTGCAATTGCCAAAACAGCAATTACTGCCGCCGCCACAAACATGCTGCGGTATATCGACCCTTTTGCCAGCGGATTTCTGCCAACAGCAGTTACTCCCGTTGAAATTAGACGTATAAAGGCAATTGTTCCGCCGATTGCAACAACAATCCCTAAAATTGCTGCCAAAACATATCTGGAGTTAGCCGGATCGGTAGCGATTCCAATCAGAGCTCCGGCTCCCGCCCCCGCCCCGCCACCGGCGGGGCCAAAACTTGGTCCGACTAAAACAGAAATTAAACCCTCGCCCGAATCGCTGTAACCCTGAAGCGCCTTGCCGATAACGTAGCCGCTTCTTGTTGCCTTTTGGCCAAGTCCGGGTTGCACACTGGTTGTAATTAAATCGCCTTCAGCAATTTCTCCATTTGCCCCACTTACCCGAACCAAAGTCTCGCCGGAAGAAAGCACAGATCTGGTCGTATCCGTTCTCGGTTCAACCGACAAGATCGGCGCATTAGTAACAACTCCGAAAATCAAAACATCGTACTCGACCGTAGACCTTTTGAAACCGTCTTTTGTAATTGAAATAATGTCACCTTGCCGAACATCGCTGTCATTTATTTCAACATTAACCGCTACCCCTCCAAGAGTAGGCAAATTCTGCGCGTGCGCAGAATTAGTGAATAGTGATCCTTCGACTTCGTCGTTCGACTCTGAGAGTCTCAGATCATTCGATTCAGAAAATCTCAGATTCGATGAACTCGATGAGCTCAGGACGAGTAAGTGATAAGTGATAAGTAAAAATAAGGATAAGATTACAACAGCCTTAAGCCTTAGTCGTTTTGCCTGCCTTGCCGGCCCGCTTCGCAGCGAGGCGAGCAGGCAGGCGTTAAGCGTGAGAGAGGTAGATTTCATAAGATAGCGCAGACAAAATTTTTGTTAACTTTAATCCATTCTAACACTCCCCCCCTAGATTACACCCTTGGGGTGGTTTAGCTTTACACGTACGGATAAAGATGATATATTAGGCCTATGCCTTCAAGACCAATACCTTTTGCCAACTCAGAGTATTATCATATTTACAACAGAGGCGTAGCCGGAATGGCTACTTTCAGTACACCTAAAGACTATACTAGGTTCATAAAAACACTAAAGTATTATCAAATCGCTAATCCAAAACCAAGATTTTCACTTTTCCACCGCTCTACAAGTTCTCTTGACAAAAATCCGAAAATTGTTGAAATAATTTCTTACTGTCTAATGCCCAATCACTTTCATTTTCTCGTTAAACAAAAATGGGATAATGGAATAACAGAATTTACTAGTAAAATCACAAACAGTTATACGAAATATTTTAATATCAAGAATCGCAGATTTGGTCCTCTCTTTCAAGGAGAATTTAAAGCTGTCCATATAGAGAGCAATGAACAGATCCTACATCTTTCTAGATATATTCATCTCAATCCTCTTGTAGGCCATAAAACCAATAATCTGGATTCGTACCAATGGTCTTCTTATCGAGAATACCTAGGGTTCAATAATAATATCTGTGGGAAAAAAATCATCCTTGAGCAATTTCAGTCCCCTGCCAATTATAAGCAATTTGTCTTAGACCAAAAAGAATACGGCGAAAGCTTAGAAAGAATTAAGCATCAACTACTCGATAATCCGCAGGTGCACTCTTATTTCACCCCAAGGGTGTAATTTAAAATGATTATCTTAAAACAAAGTTGATTAGCTTGTCGTTGACAAAAATTGTTTTGTAGCTTCTTGAGTCGATATGTCTTTGGACTTTTTCTGACTTTAGTGCAAGCGTTTGCGCCTCAGAAGCCGGAATCCCTCTTTTGGCGCGTACGATATCCCTGACTTTGCCATTAACCTGAACAACCAGTTGAATTTCCTGAGTCCGAATAAGCTTATCATCAAATTTGGGCCAATCTTCAAAATGGATTGATTTTGATTTAGGGTTTATTTGCGACCATAATTCTTCAGCAATAAATGGCGCAAAAGGCGCCAGGAGAAGAAGAAAAGTCTCAAGCTCTTCTCTAGTTATTAGTTCGTAGTTCATAGTTCGTAGTTTTTTATTATTATTTTTCAATGTACTATGATCTATGATCTCAGAACTAGAAACTACTTTCTTCTCAAGAAAGTTCAGCCAAATCATCAGTGCTGAAATTGCAGTGTTGTAATCCAGGCTCTCAATATCTTCTGTCACCTGCTTTATAGTCTGGTGCATAATACGAGCGGATTCTCCGCTCAATTTTAAATTTGAAATTTGAAATTTGAAATTTTCTTGAATAAGTCTCCAGACTCTCCTCAAAAACCTGCTGATTCCCTCAATGCCTTCGTCACGAAAATCTCCGCCTTGCAGATAACGCCCGCAAAACATCAAATAGCATCTCAGAGTATCGGCTCCGTATTTCTCAATATAGTCATCCGGATTCACGATATTCCCTTTGGATTTACTCATCTTGGCTCCTTCGGAAATCAATAAGCCGTGGGCCCGAAACTTAACAAATGGCTCCTCCCAGCCAGAGGCAGGTCGGCCTTTGGCCGAAAAATCAAAATAGCCAAGATCATAAAAAACCTTCCATAAAAATCGGGTGTACAAAAGGTGTAAAACCGAGTGCTCCGCTCCGCCAATGTACATGTCCACCGGCAACCATTTCTTAACGATTTCAGGCGACCATGGGCGCTTAGAATCGTCAGTTGATGTATATCGAAGAAAGTACCATGCAGAGTCTAAAAAAGTGTCAGAAACGTCTGTCTCGCGTCTGG
This sequence comes from uncultured Gammaproteobacteria bacterium, assembly GCA_964389935.1. Classification (GTDB taxonomy): domain Bacteria; phylum Patescibacteriota; class Microgenomatia; order Curtissbacterales; family GWA2-41-24; genus WO2-FULL-40-11. The sequence goes on from CAYMGH010000005.1 coordinate 17,886, forward strand.
CGGTTGAACCGCACTCAGGACAAACTGCATTAACAAATTTTTCAACAGAAGCAAGCGGTGACTTTCCGGTGCCAGTTGGTCTCCAGTCGGCAACATCGGGCAAAAGTACTGGCAGATCATCTTCAGGAACCGGCACTATTGCATATTCCCGACCGTCAATAACTGCATAATCCCTACCTTCTAAACTTTTCCCTCTTCCCTTTTCACTTTTCACTTTCCAGCAATTTACGCAGTAAATTACTGGGATGGGTGGCCCCCAGTATCTTTGTCTGGAAATCAGCCAGTCGCGCAGATGATAAGTTGTTTTCCGTTCTCCCCAGCCTTTTTTCTCCAAATGATCCATAATTTTTTCTTTGGCAACATAAGTGTCCAAACCGTTCAAAAACTGCGAGTTAATCATAGTCCCTTCCTCCTCCTGAACCTGCCCAATCTTAGTAATTGGCGATTTGTCTCCGTCACGACCAACCACAACTCGCTTTATAGGAATTTTGAACTCTGCTGCAAACTCAAAGTCGCGCTTATCATGTCCGGGCACACCTACAACCGCTCCGGTTCCAAAATCCATCAGCACAAAATCAGAAACCCAAACAGGCATTTTTTCGCCGGTTAAATTATTGACAGCGTAGCTTCCTGTAAAAGCACCGGTTTTCTCTCTTGTGTCAACAACTCGCGCTTCTAAAGTCATACTTTGAGATACTTTGATATATTTTTCGACTTCAAGCCTGCTCTCAGGTTTGGTCAACTCAAGAACCTGTGCGTATTCAGGTGCAAGAACAATAAATGTCGCCCCAAAGTTTGTATCCGGCCTAGACGTCCAACATTCAACCTGTAACCTGCTACCTGCAACCTGATACCTGATGGCGATACCCTCTTTCTTTCCAATCCAATTCCTCTGTGCAATTTTGACTCTCTCTGACCAGTCAATTTTCTCCAAGCCTTCAAGCAATCGATCCGCATACTTGGTGATTCTAAAAAACCACTGCTCAAGCTCTTTCTTCTCAACCGGCGTCCCGCAGCGCTCACAAACTCCAATTGCCATTTCCTGTAACCTGTTTCCTGTACCCTGTTTCCTATTGACTACTTGCTCGTCAGCCAGCACCGTTTTGCACGAAGGGCAAAAATTAACAGGAGATTTAGCTCTGTATGCTAAGCCCTTCTTAAAAAGCTGGATAAAAATCCACTGAGTCCATTTGTAATAGTTTGGATCATAAGTTTCCAGCGTTCTCTCCCAGTCATAAGCATTTCCTGTCGCCTCAAGCTGCCTGTAAAAGTTTTTCCGGGAAATTTTAGCCTGCTCTTTAGGGTTACGGTTAACCCTGATTGCATAATTCTCACTATGAATTCCAAACCCGTCCAAACCTATCGGTTCGAATACATCTTTACCTTGCATCCGCTTCATCCGCCCATAAATATCGCTGCCGGTGAAGGCATACATATTGCCTACATGAAGCCCTTCTGCCGAAGGATACGGGAACATCATCAAGTTATAAAATGGGTGACTCGAGCGGGAAAGATCCTGGCTAAATGCTTTCGATTGCCTCCACTTCTTCAGCCATTTGTGCTCAATAGTCCTGTGATCGTAATCATTCATGATTGAGATTATTTTAACAGCTTTAGATGGTAATTTCCTATCATTAACGAGTTTCGCAGTTGTCATTCTGAGCGTAGCGAAGAATCTCTCGCGAATGTGAGACTGAAACAAGTTCAGAGATCCTTCGTCGTTTCATTCCTCAGGATGACAGGAAGTACGAAACTCGTGTCATTAACATCAAGACAAAAATAAGATAGTATTTGATATATTAAAATGTATTAATGATACATATAAGTAATTTAAAACCAGTGGTCATTTTTACTGACTAATAACCAGCCACAGCAATCGCCTTCTTAGAATGCCAACCAAATTAGCTTTGTGAAACAATTTCGTGAAACATTAGGCTGATTTCCTTAAAAACAAAGCTAAAGCGGCAACAAGACAACTTTTCAGTTCACCACAAAGACTGACTTTATTATTTTTCACTAAAGTTACCCTAAGATTAATATTTCGTTTGGTCTAATTTAACTATAGACCTTGACTGTATATTTAGGCTGCCACAAAAGGATTAATAACTTGACACTATTCTTATCAAATTAAGTTCAGGATTGCCAAGCTTGAACCTAAGATTATTAAGAAAAATACCCCGTGATATCTTTTGATACGATTTTACTATAACTTATAATATCAAAATTGGTCTTCATGGCTTATCACGGTAATATTCTGCTTTAATAGCATTTTTTCACTGCAAGTTAGAAAAGAATTACGTTTAATAAAATTGTCATTATTTCACTCTTTTCTTAATTTTATAATTCATATCAAAATAAACACTCCGCAAAGCTTAATAAGAAAATTTTAAAATCGTTGATCTTATTTGACAGATTTAAATAGCTAATGATATTTTTTTATCACCTATAACGAGGCTAAATTAATTTACCCTATAATTTAATCCGTTTATTGAAGCTTCAAGACAAAAATAAAGCCACTAACCCCATAAATAATTTTCCCGCAGACATAAATTTTCTAATCCGTTTGCGCCGGATAAAACAATAGTCTAATTGTTATAGGAAATAATTCCCACTAAGACTGTGCTAAGAAGCAAATTTACAAATAAAATTTATTAGCAGAAAAATCACCCTTGATGCCAATGATGCTTTGTGATGTTTTAAGCTGATTTTATTTCCACGCTTCCCCAATGTCCGATAAAAACTTATCCCTGATCACTTATCCCTGATCACTTATCACTAACTAGGGTGGACCAGAGCGGACTCGAACCGCTTACCTCCGCAATGCGAATGCGGTGTTCTACCTGGTGAACTACTGGCCCTTGACTACCGCGTATAGATGATTAGCGTATTGAATGTTCTGAAGTTTTTTGGGTGCCTCCCGATAACTAATCACTGTACACTTATCACTTATCACTAACCCTTGTGGACCGGAGGAGATTCGAACTCCCAACCCCCTCCATGCCATGGAGGTACGCTACCGTTGCGCCACCGGCCCCTGCAATCAAACAACTGCCCTGACGGCTACAAAACTTGCAATTAGTATAACCCAAAATTGCCAATTCAGCCACTTTTTCGACAAATTTGTTAGATCCGAACGCAGTGAAAAGCCCAATATACCAGCCCAACTGATAATAAAAGTGTAACTGGCACAACATCGACCTTACTGCTAATATTCACACGGCTTCATTTTTATCGCTTGGTTAGCAAATAAATTTTACTCAATTTTCCAAACTCAAAACGTTCCCTTAAAGCGCTTGACAACCACCGTATTTATATATATTAATAGAAGTAGAGGTGTCCCGTAACGGGAGCAAACGGGACCCCGCATTGCGGGGTTAGGGAATCGACTTGGGCAGTAAAGTTCTAAAAAGTAAGCCTGCATGCCAAAATTTAGAAATATACCCAGTTCTTCGTCGAAAAAAAATCTTCATGCTCCTCTATTTGATCCGCAAACATTACTTACCACAAACCAGATAATTGACCTAGCAAGATATGCCGGCGTCGACTTTGGTCCCGGCGATCCTGCCGAACGCATTCGCTATTTTATCAAACTGGGAATCCTTCCCCACATGGTAAGAAAAATAGCTGACAAGCGTTCAGCGTTCAGCGTTCAGCGTTCAGCAACAACAACCGGCCATCTTCCCTACTCATCGGTTAAAAAATTAATTGATGTTGACAGGCTCTACA
>CAYMGH010000006.1:0-19712 GCA_964389935.1 uncultured Gammaproteobacteria bacterium
TTTTTTAAGGCTTTTTCAACTCTGTTAACTGCTTTGCCAAGATCGGTCGCTTCGACATTTAAAATTTGCTCAATAGTTGGGTTTAAAAATTTGTCGAGCTCCGCTTTTGCTAACAATCCCCTATTTTTGGCCAAAATTTCAAGTAGCCAATCTTTATTTTCCTGAGAGTAATTTTTTTGAGAAACTTTCCAAATCGGAGTGATCACATTGCTATTGTATCAACAAATATAATACTTTCTGAGGTACTATACTATAGCTATGGATAAGGACGTGCTGGAAATTTTAAAAAAGTTTGAAAAAGGCGGATACGAAACAGCTGTTGTTGGCGGCGCGGTTCGCAGTATTTTAACAGGCAAAGAAGCTGTTGACTGGGATTTAACAACCAGCGCAAAACCCGAAGAAATCTTGAGACTTTTTCCCGGTGCTTTTTACAACAATCGCTTTGGTACGGTTGGAATCAAAGTTGGCAAGAAGATTGTCGAAGTAACAACTTACAGAAAAGAACAGGGGTATTCTGACAGACGCCATCCGGACAAGGTTGTCTGGGGTAAATCCTTAGAGGAGGATTTAGCAAGGCGTGATTTCACTTTTAATGCGATTGCCCTTCGTTTCACTCAGGGTAAACTGTCACAAACTCCGGTTGATCCTTACGGGGGCCAAAAAGATTTAGGCGCAAAACTTATTAGAACTGTAGGAGGCGCCGACGCAAGATTCTCGGAAGATGCCCTCAGACTTTTAAGAGCTGTAAGGTTTGCAGCAACTTTGAACTTCAAAATCGAAAAAGAAACCAAAGCCTCAATTGCCAAAAACTCAAAGCTGCTAAATCAAATTTCCGGCGAGCGGACACGCGACGAGCTCTTCAAAATAGTATCAGGCGAATTTAATGGGGAGGGAATTTTGCTTATGCGAGAAACCGGACTCTTAGCTGAAATTTTGCCGGAGTTGGACGTTTGTTTTGAAGTTGAGCAAAAAAGCCCCAAGAGACACCACGTTTTTGACGTCGGGACTCATTGTGTAATGAGTATGAAACACTGCCCTTCAGGGGATACAGTCGTTCGTTTTGCAACGCTTCTTCATGACATAGGTAAAGCAAAAGTTGCCAATGTAACCGAAGAAGGTGTCCGAACTTTTTACAACCACGAGGTAGTTGGAGCAAGACAAGTAAATGGAATTTCCAAAAGACTTCAGCTTTCAGGACGTGACCGTGACAAACTGTTCAAGTTAGTTCGCTGGCATCAATTTAGTGTTAATGAGAATCAAACCGATAAGGCTCTGCGGCGTTTTATTCGCAACGTTGGCCTGGAAAATGTTGAAGATATGATGGACCTGCGAATTGGTGACAGGCTAGGTGGAGGCTTGCAGCAACCGGAAAGCTGGAGACTTAAGCTTTTCAGAAAAAGAATTAAAGAGGTGCTACAAAAACCGTTTACGGTTGCCGATCTTAAGGTCAATGGTAATGATGTGATGAAGGTTTTAAATCTGAAACCCGGGAAAAAAGTGGGTGATATATTAAAAAAATTGTTTGAGGAAGTGCTGGAAGATTCAAACAAAAACAAGCGCGAATACCTAATGGAGCAAATTAAGAAAGTTAAGGTTTGATCATCTCATCGTAGTCAGGATAATACCTTGAAATTTCAGTAATGTTAAAACTTTTTAAGATGTTGCGAGCGCTTTCGCGCCTCAATAAAAAATTGACAGATTTCACAATTAGCTCTTCAGGATTTATTTGTCTTGCGGTTAAGCGCACGTAATCGGTTTCATCAAGCTGAATTTGGAGACTGTATTCTTCTGAGGTACCTTTATCTAAATCCTTTATTCTAATATTAACCGTAAACTGCCAACCGGTTAAAGTTTTATTGCTGGCGGTAACCGTTACCTTTGCATCAGTCATTTACTTTTTTCAAAATTTAGGGCCAAAGAATTAATACAATATCTTTTACCGGTTTTCGTCGGACCATCATCAAACACGTGCCCTAAATGCGCTCCACAGCTAGCGCAAAGGACCTCTGTTCGCGCCATGCCAAGACTGTTATCTTCTTCGAGCTTAACGTTGCCCCTATTAATTACATCATCAAAACTTGGCCAGCCACTATTGCTATCGAATTTGGTGTTTGAAGAAAAAAGAGGTTCGTTGCAAACAACGCACACATACATCCCTTTTTCTTTGTGGTGGGTATATTTGCCGCTGTTGGGAGCTTCGGTGCCCTTTAGAAAACAGATATTGTATTGTTCGCTAGTTAATTTTTTCTTAAGCTCTTCTATAGATTGCTTGCCCTGATTCTTCATTACAAAATAATTTTAACAAATACACCATTTTAATACTTTCTGTACTTATCATGTTTACCGATATCAATAAAAAGGGCCGTAGATTCATTGATCCATGAGAAGAAAATTCTATTACCTTTATCAATTCGTATGGTCCAAATGCGGCTGCCTTTGAGCTTTTCTAAGTGTAAACTTGGATGCTTGGGATTTTTAACAAATAACGATACTGTCTTGATTGTTTTGTCGAGAAGGTATACATTATTCTTCAGGAATTTTTTTCGGGAAGATACATATCTTGAAGAATACTGGATCGTTAGCATTCCTTAGGCGGTAGCTTCTTTTCTCATTTCCTCAAAATCGGCTTCAAGATCCCCGGGTGTAGCTATTGTTTTTGTTTTTCCTGCCTTATATTCCGCAAGTGCCTCGCGCAGAGCCGCATCAAGCTGCAGCTTCTCTAAGAGATCCAGCCCTATTACTGCTCCAAGAGGTTTGTTGTTGGCCATGACAATAATTGGCTCTTTTGACTCGTTTGCTTTTTGGAGAATTTTTTTATATTCCCTTTGGATTTGTCTTGCCGATATGGTGTTAAACATAAACTATATGATATACCAAGTTAATGTGTATGTCAATATGACATACATTACGAGAAACAAAGGAGGGTCTGCTATTCTGTAGCTTTACGCGGAGGATAGAGGCCGTAGAGTTTTATAGACTAATTGGTCAATTTACTAATTCCCCTTTTTTGACCGGCTAGTTATTTTAAGTGGGTCATGCTTTTTCAAGTCGTTCTCGACCTTTTCGATAGCCAATATCACTTTGTTGGTAATATTTAACCCCTCTTCTGATTTTTTGGTAAGTTCATTTATAGATCCTGGGTTAAAAAGTTTGTGTGCAAAATTATTCCTTAGTTTAATAAGTTTTGGAAGATAATTTTTAAGATCGTCTAAAATTTTTCCCTTGTGCTGGAAAATCTCGTCTTTGAACTTACCCAGAGTCATCTTCTTATCGTCCAATTCTTTCGGTGTTCTCGTTTTTCTTTTTAGAATTTTAGATGTATTTGAGAATAATAAGTGCTGGTCTAATGCTGTGATTAGCTGTTTTAGTTCGAACTCAATTAGTTGCGACTTGAGTAGAAAAGTAACAATTGAAAGAATAGGGGGGAATCTTTTCCCTTTTCCAATTAAGATACCTCATCTTTAAGAAACTGATTTTTAACTTCCCAATCAACAATCTCTGCAGTAATCGCCTTGTAAACCCCCTCATCGGTTGCTGATCTTAATTTTGAACTTTGCATTTTGAATTTTAAATTTCTATAGCTTCGCCTGATTTTTATTGATTAATTTTATTTGTTTTGTTTATTAAACTTAGGCTGCTCTTTTCTAATTATCTGTTTTTCAATTTGTTCTGCGATATTTTTATTTTTAACTTGAGCATACTGGAACCTAGTCCCACCCAGAATCTTCTCACGCTTCAAATCTTTATGTTCTAATAATCTGTCTCGACTTCTCCCTCTACTAGCAACGCCTGTATATAAATTTTCTCCTTTAGCACTTTTTATTTTGTATACGATTGCTTTATCCCCAGGGACTTTTGTAATATTTGCCTTTGTGAATTTTTGAGTTTTATTAAATTTTTTCATTACTTATCATTCCTCCCTTTGGTTGTTGACAAATAGAATTTGTTGTATTATTATTACAACAGCTATGACAAAAAGTCAAGCTTCTTCTTTCCAAACCTTCGGAGAATTTTTTAGACAAAAAAGGGTTTCTGCCGGTTTTACCCTCCGGTCTTTTTGCGAAAGATACGGTTATGACCCGGGTAATATCAGCAGACTCGAAAGAAATATGCTCTCCCCAAGCATAGATAGACAAAAACTTGAAGGCTATGCTACTGCTTTAAAAATACCGCGAGACAGTGAAGAATGGACAATGTTTTTTGACCTTGCACATGCTGCAAAAGGCAAAATTCCTCAAGATATTTTAGCAAGCAGACAAGCACATAAATATTTGCCCCTACTTTTCAGAACTGCGCGTGGACAAAGGCTTCCAAAAAAGAAACTGCAAGAATTAGTTGAACTTCTAAATACCTCGTGAGTCTTCAAATACAACGCCTTTCATATCAACGCATAGGCCAAATAGCAGATGAATTTTTATCCAAGTATTATCCTAGGTTATCACTACCTATACCAATTGAAGAAATTGCTGAACAAAAACTCAATTTAAGAATAGTCCAAAAGATGGGATTAAAAAAGGATTATGATGTAGAAGGTTTTTTAATTTCTGATCTATCTACTATTTTTCTTGATTTCAATATGTATCTAAAATATGAAAACAGAACAAGATTTACTTTAGCCCACGAGGTTGGCCATCTAATTTTGCACGGAGAAATATTCAAAAAACTTAATATAAATTCTGTTGAAAAACTAAACGATTTTTCAATTAAACTAACTGATGAAGAATATAACTGGCTTGAATATCAAGCATATAGTTTTGCAAGTCATGTTTTGGTACCAAAAGATCTCTTGTTCATCGAGTTGAAAAAGAAACTTGGTAAAATTCCATCTTTTGAGGCTCCTGAATTATTAGCTCCTGTCGCTCAGGATCTATTAGATGTTTTTCAAGTATCAGGAGACGTGATGCTTCGCAGGTTTCAAAAAGAAAACATCGTTAAATCTAATTCCTAACAATCTAATTCTAATTAGACAGATTCTTCCACAATCGCAATTTCTTCTTGTGCTAGGCCGTAGAGTTTACCTGTGCTGAGAATCATCGAAGTACTTGCAGTGAGTAAATTTATAGTGAGCCGATTCGGTTCCTCGAGTCTGAGTGACCTCGGAATCGAAGACCTGAGCCTCACGGTCGAAGACTTGTCGAATCTATCGAACTATAAACTAATTGAATAATTTTACTTTTTCTTAAACGAAGGGCAGGTATAATTAATAACATCCAGAAAAACATTCCCAATAGGCCAGAGATTTAATTCACAATCCCCACCTTTGACGAAGTGCTTACACCCATAACATAACGGCGGTCTTTGTTTTTGACTTGGTATTGCTTTCATATATGCATCAAACTCTTCCGGATGTTTTTCTTTAAATTCTACTCGTAACTTTATTTTTTCATCAAAATTAACTGTTTGGTTTATTTTATTTATATATTCGTCAGCAGTCATGCGCATTATTTTAGCATGAAGGATGTTATTGCCAAAATTTATGTTAAAATTTATCTTGACCTTGACATCAATATAGAAATCGATTAAAGTAAGATAAATCCGAAAAAAACCCGAATATGCCTGATAAGATATTTTTTGACTCAGATGGCCTTCAAATCATCTGTGATAATATCCTCAAAACGAACACCATAGAACAGAATGGTATTGACCTGATTGTCACTTCACCTCCATATAATGTTGACATTAAATATAATTCACACAATGATCAAATTAGTTACGAAAAATACTTGGAGTTCAGCTTTAAGTGGCTTACTCGTTGTTATAACTGGTTAAAGAGTGATGGAAGACTTTGTTTAAACATTCCTTTGGATAAAAACAAAGGCGGCCAGCAAAGCGTAGGTGCTGATATCACACTAATTGCCAAAAAGATAGGCTATAAGTATCACTCAACCATTATTTGGAACGAGGGTAATATCTCTAGAAGAACTGCATGGGGCTCATGGTTAAGTGCATCTTCTCCATACGTAATAGCACCAGTAGAGTTAATTTTAATTCTTTATAAGGAGAACTGGAAAAAGACTAGCGGCTCAAAGAAATCAGATATTTCAAAAGAAGAATTCATAGAGTGGACAAATGGTGTATGGACATTTAATGGCGAGAGCAAAAAAAGAGTTGGGCATCCTGCTCCATTTCCGGTGGAATTACCTTATCGCTGTATTAAGCTTTTCAGCTTTATTGATGATACAATATTAGATCCATTTGTTGGAAGCGGGTCTACCCTTATAGCTTCATATCTAACAAAAAGGCGAGGCATCGGTATTGACATCGATGATGATTACTGCAAGATTGCAAAAAAAAGATTGCTAAACGAGGCAGACCTAGACAAACCATCGATATTTCAAGAAAGATGGTCTAAAAAATATTCGAAGTACTTAGGTGCTTGAAATACTTAAATCTTTTTTGCTGATCGGTGATTCAGAGTAATCTGGTATAACTTCTTTTCGCCAATTACGTAAATCTTTAATAAGTGGATTTGTATCCGGCTTCAAAAAATCCAGCTTACGGACTTGTGAACATTCAGTGGTTGAAGGATGTGTCGAAAATACGCGGTCTAAATATGCCTCACTTTTTCTACGTAAACTGCTTGCATTCAAATCACCTTTTACAAATTTTTTGTCTAGGTCTTGTGTAACTAAGCAATATTTAATATTATTATCTCTCAAAGCTAGGGCCCAAAAAAGGACTGCGTCATTTCTGCTGTGATCACTAGTTTTGCAATTCAGTAAAGCAAAAGCTTTTATTGTGCCACGTTTGTCCTTTGATAAAACAACTACATCTGAATCTGGCCAAACGCCTGTCGTCGTCTGTGTACACCTTCTGTTGGCTTTAAGGGTTAAAAACTGAACTATTTCATTCGCATTCAAACTATTTTTAAGTCGGTCTCCTTTTATAGCCAGTATGCCTTCATTATTTAAATTTTCATTAATCAATTTTCTAATAAAATCTTCGAAATTATTACCGCTCGCAACCACCCAACTTTGTCTCGCCTGATTCAGATCTCCGCGTCTAAGTTCCTGGAATAGACTGATATAAATTTTTTGAACAGTAGGCATTACTTCCTTTTCTGCTATTTGAGCTGCTTGAACCATTGTTATTATCTTTCCAACATCTTCTATTGGATTTTTCCCAAAATTCTTAATTTTCCTTTTGGCTTGACTGTATAATTGCTCAAACATATTAATTCATTTAATTTTAGCATTTCGGCTGCACCCAGGACTGGAGTTTAATATTTTATTAAGCTAGGTTTTTATAAACTTCTCAATATCTTCTTCTTTGTAGCGCCTGTCTCCACGCCTGCTCGCCTCGCTGAGTCGAAGCGGGCTGATGGATTCGGCAGTTCGACACGGCTCACTATCTTCGACTAAACTCACCATTGTCTGCTAAGCAGTCTAATTATAATTGCTTTGGTATTTGCCTCATTTAGTGGCATTTAGTGAAATTATTCTAGCTTATTGTGGGAGGCTGAACAAGGAGAGTTGTCTATTATTGCCTCCTTCGGAAGTTATGCCAGACTACAAGAAGTGGGGCTGCAGTGAAAATTGAGGAGTAAGTTCCGGTGATAATTCCGACTAGAAGCGCTAACACAAAAATTTTGATTGACGCGCCCCCAAAAAGTAAAAGTGCCATCAGTACAAATACGGCGGTTATTGATGTATTGAGTGATCTTGCCATCGTTTCTAAAAGAGAATTATTGACGACAAATTCAAAATTTTGCTCTTTATGCTTTTTTAAATTTTCGCGAATTCTGTCAAATACTACTATGCTGTCATGTACTGAAAAACCAATCACTGTCAGAAGTGCTGTAATGAATAGTGTATCTACTTCTACGTTGAAAAATCTGCCAAGAACTGCAAAGACTGCTACAACAACTAAAATATCGTGAAGGAGCGCAAAAATAGTACAAAAGCCAAAAGCGATCGACGACGTCGGCGCGGGAACTGTTCTGAAAGCCCATGTTACGTAGAAAACGATTGCAACTGTAGCAAGGCCAACAGCAAGTACTGCTTTATTTGTTAGTTCCTTAGAAATCGTTGGACCAACAGTTTCAAGTCTCAGGTCTTCTACTCTGCCGAACTGATCGTTTACTTTTTTGCGAATTTGGTTTATTTGATTTTCGTCCACCGTTCGCATTCTGACTAAGATTGAGTTTTCAGCAGTGTTGGTAGCTGACGAGACTTGGGCACCTTCCTGATTTAAAAAATTCTGAAAGTCTTGATTGTTAATAGTTCGGCCTTCTGATATTCGAACTTCCCAAAGAGTACCACCAGAAAAATCGATCCCCAACTTTAAACCAAAAGTGGCAAGAGCTATTACCCCTGGGATTATTAACGCCAGTGAGAGTGCAAAAAACCAGTTTCTGTATTTAATTATGTTCATATTTTGCCTACCCAAAATACTCTCAGGAAATTTCTGGTGACGGTAATTGCCGAAAACATGGAAATTAGTATTCCAAGAGCCAGAGTCAGTGCAAATCCTCGAACAGAACCGGTACCGAAATTGAAAAGAATGGCGGTTGTAATCAGTGATGAAACATTGGAATCTCTAATTGAAGTCCATGCTCTATCAAAACCTGTGAAAAAGGCATCGTGTTTAGGGCTTTTTGTACGAAGTTCTTCTTTTATTCTTTCAAAAATTAAGACGTTAGCGTCGACTGCCATGCCGATTGAGAGTATGAATCCGGCGATGCCGGCAAGAGTTAAGGTAACTGGAATAATTTTAAAAACTGCAAAAACAACTAGCGAGTAAATAAGCAGTGCGGCAACTGCGAAAACTCCCAAAATTCGATAGTAGGCGATCATAAAAATGGCTACAGAAATAATGCCTATCGTTGTTGCCACAATACTTTTATCGATTGCCTCCTGGCCAATTGTCGGACCGATTCTTGTTTGTTTTTCAATTGTCAGTGGCAGTGGCAGGGCACCTGCGTTCAGCTGAATAGCCAGTTCTCTAGCTTCGTCTGCCGTAAAGCTGCCGGTGATTTGGGCATTGCCATCGGAAATAATCGATTGGATAATCGGGGGCGGCCAGGAGATTGGCTCAAGATCCAAAAACATGGCCATGGGCAGTTGCAGGTTGTCGGTGGTTATTTGTTCGAGTTTTTGAGCTCCTTCTTCTGTGAATTCTAGGTTAACTACGTATCCAGCATCTTTAATGCTTTGGGTAGCTTGAGCAGGAGCTGCTTGGGCAAGCTTAAGATCACTACCCGTAAGATTTGTGCTTTGGAAGTTTTCGGGGAGAGCCGATAATGTCGCTTCCAGCGGTGCGTCCGCTTTTAACGTACGGAATTCTAAATGAGCCGCTCTTTTAACAATTGAAACTGCACTATCAACATCTGCGATCCCGGGAATCTCGATGATTAAGCGATATGAGTTAGCGCTTTTGGCTACCTGAACATTGCTTTCGGCAACACCAAGGGAGTTGATTCGACTTTCGATGATGTTTTTTGCCGATTCTATAGCACTCTGGTGATCCTTCTCTTCAATATTTGTCATGTCTGCGGACATATCCAGCTGAACTCCTCCTGCTAAATCCAAACCTAATTTTGGTTCCAAGTCTCTTTGAAAATTTTGCAAGTTGAGGCGCGGGTGAGCAACTTCGATACCGAATATTTTAACTTTGGGAATGTTAATGTAAATTGCAGCCAGAGTTAAAGCAATAATTAACACTAGAATGACGCGGGGATTTTTGGGCATGCTTTTTCTTATTACATTCTCACGAGCTCTTCCTCGTCGCCGATTAACATAACCCTTGGTTTAGCGAGAACATTTAAGACAAAGGGGTCGCGCCTGGATTTGCGGAATTTGAATTCTTCATCGGTCATGGGAGTGAAATTTATTTCTCTATTTCTTCTTGCTTCTTCCTCTTTTATAATATGAGATAGTTCCGGCAAGACAATGGTGCCAACTACGAACAGATCAATTTCATTCTGGTTGTAAGGCCTGCCCTTAACAAATGATCCAGAAAGCATAGCCGCACTAATTTTGCCGAGTTTTGCCCTGTTTTTAATAATGGCACCGCCTAAGCCGACGCTTTTATTAACCATTGAAAGAAACTCGGCGAGGAACACAAATTCCCGTTTTACGGAGTAGTATCTTCGGTTAGCTCGCCATTCGCTTTGCAAAAACCCTGTTTTTTCCAGACGAGCCAGTTCGCGCCTGACCGCGTTAATTTCTTCTGCGACACGCCTGACAATTTCCCTAACATGGTAGCTTTGACCGGGCAGCCCTAGAAAAAGTTCCAGGATTTTTACGCGGACTTTAGAGATAAGAATATCTATTAACATTTAGCCCTAGATAATTTTAATTAATTTATTTGGGGCAGAATTACCTACTTTGCGCAAGACAGATAATTTAGTAGGTAACTTCGTTGCCGACCGGAATTGTGTGTATCCAGATTTGACCGCGGTTAAATTTAACTTCCTTGCCGCTTTCATCCAAAAATTTAGTCCTTGCCGTTCTCGAATCTTTAACCCAGCGTCCTTCGATAACTTTGCCGTCTAAGAATATGAGGGCCTGGCCGGAACCGGTAGTGCCGTACAACAGGTGACCGTCTGGATGGCCATCATTGGCGTTTCTTTCGGTCTGAAACTGAACAATAACGTTTTTGGCTGTTAATTGCTCATCCGGTTCCGGGGCTGGATCCATTTGAGCATCGCTTCCGTGAAATCTCTTATATATATTCGCGGCTTTATCGTATTGCCAAGTAACCGTATAATCCGGTGACTGTGACCAGTACGGTACTTCGACAGGTGTCTGATCGGCTCGCTCTTCAAGCGATGCTTCATCCTTAAACTTCCACTGGACAAATTCAGCGTCCCAGCGGTTTCCTTCCTCGTCTTTTGCTCCAAAGCCTCTTTCTTCTGCTGCTTCCCATAATTTGGTGGTAGTTGAGTGAACGTTGTGAGGTGCCAGCCTATCTGTTCCTCGCCAATATGTCGGGAACCCAAGACCAAACTGGTCCATATCTTTAACTGCGTAATCTCTAATTTGTCCAAGGGCATCAGCCGGACCAGGAGTATTGGCACCGCCCACATGGACATAAGCGGCATCATATTCCAAAACCCAATCTAAAAAGTAAGTTCTGGCACTCCTGATTGGGGCAATATCGCCTGCATCCTGGCAAAGGTAAATAACTAAGAATCTGGTAATGCCACCTTCAGCTACAGCTTCATAAACAATATCTGCTCTGGATAGGCCGGATGTTGGCCTGGCATCCGCATGATTTTCTACCATTACTCCAAGGGGTCTTCTGTTTTGCCATTTTTCTTCCCTGCTTTTTGTGTAAAGGGCGCCATTAGTCGGGCACTCTTTATCTTTCACACCTTCCTCGTTGCCGGAAGTGAAGTCCGTTAGCTTGCCAAATGGGGTATTGATGTTAATTGGTCCTGATAGCACTGAGCTAAAAACCATAAAGGAAACTCCTGCTGACACCAAGTATAAAACTACGGCGCCTCCTCCTATTTGTATTTTTTTACTTTTTAAGAAGTTAGGTAGGTTCAATTTGATATTTTGGACACGTCAGACGTGCCTAACCGGGTTACGTCTTAAACCTGGCGGGCAGCTTTTTCTACCGCCTCTTTTTCCTCCTTAGATAATTTATGGTTGGGAGCTTTGGCTCCTACAACCTCTTTGGCATATATTCTCGTTCCGCTCCTTGAATGGAGAGATGAAAGAATGATGCCATTGTTTTTACTGTTCAGAAGTGCAACTGTAAAACTCTGGTCACCCCCCGACTCTTCAAAAGGATTAAACCTTATGAGAGCGTATTTGCTAATGTGACTCAGGGCTAAATCTTTGTGACTTGCGAAAGCACTTCTTATTTCAGAAATTTCTTGCGCTTGCCAATCGCCTCTTTTAACTATCCTCTCCAGTATATTACCAAGATCTTTAATGTTCTCGCTTTTTCCCAGTTTTCTGTAGTGAGAAACCGCTTTTATAAGCAAAAAACTTAAGACTAAAACCCAAATCGCGAGAGTGATAACTGCCAAAATAATGTATTGACTAATCCTGAGTTCATCCATCCAGATATTGGACAAATTTAGTACTCCCTTCTTTTACCACCCGCTTAAACAATTGTCAACGGTTGACAATTTGAAAATTGTGATAAGATTAGGCACAGATAACATGCCGTTTAAATCTAAAAAGGCAAAAATTAGAGCCAGTGCGCGAAAAATCGCGATTTCCGAAGAGGGACTTGCTGTATATAGATCCAGAGGTAATGACCACACAAGTGAAGCAGAAATTCAAAAACCCTCAACTCTTCAAAAAGCAGTCATAACTCAAGAAAACTACAACTATATTCCTAAAGAAATTATTAGAATTTTAGCTCTGGCTTCTCTAATTATAGGACTTCAATTAATTTTGCGCTTAAGCAATATAATTTTTTAAACTTATTGGCGAAATCTAGCCTGAGTTCAATCGTGCTTGACTTTGGTTTCGAGCCTGTGCTATGGTTGAACCTAGCTGAACCTAAATAGCCTCGAAACTATTAGCTTGTAAAGATTTAAACTTCATGCCCAAAAGGAGGTGAAAAGAAAAATGGCTACAATGTATTGTGTAAAGTGCCGAGCAAAGAGAGACGATCCAAATGCAGAGAAAGTAACCATGAAAAATGGTAAGCCAGCTATGAAAGGAAAATGTCCAAATTGCGGCACAACAATGTTTAAAATTGGTGGCTAAAGCTACTATTTTCAGTTGAGAAAAACCCCACGGATATAAATTGTCAGAAGGGGTTTTTTTCACCCATTAGGGAGAAAGAATAATTAACGTTGTTCTTTGTATCGCGTACAGAGCTTTAAGGATAAAATCCTTGTATTTATAAAGATTTTTATAAAACTCCTCGCTGCCGGTTACTGCTTTTTCTTTATCGAATTCCCATACGATTTTAGTCACCTGAGTAGAATTTTGGTCTTTTGTGAAAAGCTCAATTTTGCTGTAACCAATCGTTTCATTCGAGCCTAGAAACGTATGCTCTAGGTCTTGAGCTGACGAAAGTGCCTGGGCGTCGGAAACAACAGCCGGCATAACTTTTACAAAAAGACTAGCGTCTTGCCCTTGAGGCATTTCAAGGGTAGCAAATATTTTATTTTTATTTCTATCAAAGGCGGTATCGTGGATAAATGTGACAGTGGTTACTTCCTTCTCGTTGGTTATCATCTCCCAGGTGTAGACAGTTTTTTCAAAACTTCTCAGAGAAGGCGGTATGTCTGGAATTCTGACTATATTTTGAAAATTTTCTTTGAGCTTTAAATTAATGTTGTCGGTATTTTGCTTAACAACTTTAAAGCTAATAATAAAAGCGTAGATAAAGATTGCTACAAATAGGACAAGCAAAATTCCCAGTATGATTAAAACCTTTTTCTTCACAAAAATATTTTAGCACTTAAGAAAATTTTGAGTGATTCAGATAATACAAACTCTTGATCAACTCTACGTTTTTGTAGCTTTTTGCGTGAGAAAAGTATCCAAGATAAGACTGGAAAGATTCTTCTGATATTTGTTTGCCAGAAACGGTCCTCATAATTCTTCTTTTTGTTTTTGTTCTAGGCAAAATAAAATGGGGCAAAACAATGTAGCCGCAAAAATCTATGCCTCTGATTAATTTTCTAAGAATTATTTTCTTGGGGTGTAATTCTAGTTTTAAATTATTGTCTAAGTACGACTTCAATATATTAATATAATGAAGTAATTTATCTTTGCTGCTTTCAAGAATAATAAAGTCATCGGCGTAGCGAAGGTAATGTTTAATCTTAAGCTTGTGTTTAACAAACTGGTCAAGTTCGTTTAAATAGATATTGGCAAAGATTTGGCTACTTACGTTGCCAAGTGGGATACCTTTGTCAGGGTTCAACCCTAACATGGGTTGAGCCTTCGTTGATTGGAAGCTTTCGATAACCTGATTCACAAGCCCAAAGATTTCTGGGTCTTTAAGTTTTTTGGAAATGAGTGTTAATAATATTTTGTGGTCAACTGATGCAAAGAACTGTCTAATGTCCAGTTTTAGAGCCTAACAGTCTTGCGTGTAGTTTTTGCTTACAGTCCGTGCATATTTCTCAAGTCGTTTGACAGCCCTGTGCGTACCTTTGTTAAATCGGCATGAGTAGGAATCGTAGATGAATGTGCTGTCAAAAACATCATAAAGATACTTGTAAAGAAGATGGTGAACTATGCGATCAGCAACTTGAGCTTTGTGAATATGTCTTCTTTATGGAGTCACTTTCGACTTAATCTTTTTACAAAACTTTTCTCATCGATAAACCAAGTGATTAGATCAAGAACAGCGATCAAAAAGGTAAACCCAAAATAAACTGTGATCGTTTGGATATTTTGCAGATCCAGATTTTCGGCTGAAGCTAAGGTGAACAGTAAAAATAAGGAAACCGGCCAAATAAACATAAAGCCAACAAATGATGACAGGTCTGACAATAATCTCCAGATTTTTGAACTGTAAAAAATTAAACCTGATCCGTTGATTAAAGCCACAATTATGGCAAAGGTCAGAATACTCTGATAAACATGCAGAGATGCCGGCCAACCAAATCCAAAAAGCGGATCGAGATCGCTAATTAGTTTCGGCAGTCGTAAAAAATCCCAAAAATTGGCAGTTTTAATGTGAAGAGCTGAAACGACTAAAATTCCTGCTAAAAAGATTACTAAATGCGCAAACTGCAGAATCCTGATTTTTGGCTGCATGAAAAGTTATACCAATAGTCTAGCAATGTTGCAGGAATTCGCAAATGGTGATTGAGGCGTAGGCAAAGAACACACTATAATAATCTAAAGTGGGTTACATCAAAAATTATGACGCTCTGGCAACAAGTGATGAGCGCAGAATAGTTTTAGATTTAATCGAAGCTGCCGTAGCTTCGATACAACCAGAACTCATCTTGCGCAAAAATTTTTCGCTGGAGGGTAAAAAATTAACGATTCAAGATAAAATACTAAACGTAGACGAGTATGAACGCATTTTTTTAATCGGCTTTGGAAAAGGCTCGGCCAAAATTGCTTCGATCATTGAAAGAACTCTGGGAGATTTACTTACTAAAGGGTACGTTATTGACGTAACGAGCGAAAATTTTTCAAAAATAGACTTTACGCTTGGCACTCACCCGCTTCCGTCGCAGGCAAATATTGATTTTACCAAAAACGTTGTTGATAAACTCTCAAACCTAACCGAAAAAGATTTAGTACTGATCGTGACATGCGGCGGGGGTTCTGTAATGTTCGAAAAACCCAACAGCCTGACTTTGGATCGAATGATTGAAGTTAATCGGGCTCTGCTTCACTCAGGGGCAGACATTCGGGAAATGAACGCGGTCAGGAAACACTTGGACGTTGTTAAAGGAGGCGATTTTGCCAAAATTGTTTATCCGGCAGATGTGTTTAACATGATTTTTTCCGATGTGCCCGGGAATGATCTTTCGGTGATTGCTTCCGGACCGACAGTGAGGGATAAAACTACGGTTGAGGACGCCCTTAATGTTTTGAAAAAATACCACATCGAGGAAAAATTGAAACTCTTGCCTTCCGATTTTTTCGAATCGCCAAAAGATGAAAAATATTTTGAAAAAGTCCAAAACATTTTGATGGTCAGTAATTTAACGGCTCTTGAAGCTATGAAACAAAAGGCTATCAACCTGCGTTTCTCTGCCAAGATTTTTTCTGATAGATTCCAAGCAGATGCAACTGAAGCTGGCAAAAAGCTGATTAGCGAAACCCCCACGCACTCAATTCTTTTGACAGGCGGTGAAACGTCGCTTAAGGTAACGGGAAGCGGTAAAGGCGGCAGGAATCAGCATTTAGTTTTGGCGGCATTACCATACATTTCCAGTGGAACGGTTATCGCCTCTTTTGATTCTGATGGTTGGGATAATACTCCAGCCTGTGGAGCGATTGCTAACTTTCAAACTGTCGAGAAAGCCAAAAGCCGTAATCTGGATTTTAAAAAGTATCTTGACGACAACAACAGTTTTGCTTTTTTTAAGGCTGTCGGCGATGCTATACTGACAGATAGACTACCGACAAACGTTTCAGACCTGATGATTGTTCTCAAAAAATGATTAGCGAACTTCACGAAGAAAAATTACAAGAGCTTGAAGAAAAAGCTAACGAGATAAGACAGCTTATAATTAAGACTTTACTTGAAGCAGGTTCCGGGCATAGCGCCGGCCCGCTGGGTATGACTGATATTTTCTGCGCCTTTTACTTCCATATATTAAACCACAACCCAAAAAAACCTGACTGGGAGGACAGAGACAGACTAGTTCTTTCAAATGGCCATATTTGCCCGGTCCAATATGTGACTATGGCGCTTGCCGGCTATTTTCCAGTTTCTGAACTTATGACGTTGCGAAAAATTGACTCTCGACTTCAGGGTCATCCTCACCGCACAGCCCTACCTGGACTAGAGACAACAAGCGGCCCATTGGGTGAGGGTTTATCACAAGCAATCGGCATGGTGCTTGCCGCCAAAATGGACAAGAAAAACTTTAGGATTTATTGCCTAACCTCCGATGGTGAACATCAGGAAGGAAACACATGGGAAGCGGCTATGTTTGCCGGTAAGAATAAGCTTGGAAATTTAACTCAAGTTATGGATAGAAACAATATCCAAATAGATGGCTTTACGGAAAATATTATGCCCCTTGAGCCTTTGCGCGAAAAATATTTGGCTTTTAATTGGGAAGTAATTGACATTGATGGCAATAATATTCGCGAATTTGTAGATGCTATTGGTAAAGCGAATGCAACTCATCAAAAACCAACAATAATTATCGCTCACACAATTCCAGGTAAAGGGGTAAGTTTTATGGAAAACGACTATAAATGGCATGGATCACCTCCGAATGATGAGGAAGCTAAAACGGCCCTACATGAGCTTAGAACACTTCAAGGAAAAATCGTCAGTGAACACGAGTGATGCTTAATCCTGCCTTAAAATTAAACCAGAAGATTTTTGATAAAGATGTTGAAGTTGCACCAACTCGCAAGGGTTACGGTGATGCTTTGGAAAAACTCGGCGAGGCGAATCCAAATATTGTTGTTTTGTGCGCTGATTTGACTGATTCTACCCAATGTGCAAAGTTTGCCGAAAAATTTCCTGAAAGGTTCATTGAATGCGGGGTTGCCGAGCAAAACATGGCAGCTATTGCAGCTGGTCTTGGGGTAAGCGGGAAAATTCCTTTTATTTCATCTTATGCAACATTTTCTCCTGGTAAAAACTGGGAAACTATTAGAACAACGATAATCTACAACCAATCCAACGTAAAAATTGCCGGCCATCATAGTGGGATCGTAACCGGTGCAGATGGAGCTACTCATCAGGCGACTGAAGATATTGCCATTCCTCGCGCTTGGCCATGGATAAAAGTTATCGTACCTTGTGACTGGCATGAAGCCCTACGTGCCACTGAAGCATCCGCTGATATAAAAGGTCCTATATATTTGAGATATACGAGGGATAAAACACCTGTAATAACAACAGGCGAAACTCCATTTGATATCAATAAAGCCGAGACTTATTGGGTAAGTAAAAATCCCCAAGCGACCATCTTTGGGACCGGCCATCTACTTTACTACGCACTGGTTGCTGCAAAAGAATTGGCAAAAGAGAAAATAGAGGTGGATGTTGTTAATGTAGCCACAATAAAACCGATTGATGAGATGACCATTGTCAGTTCTGCTGAAAAAAGTGGCGCCGTGGTGACTGTCGAGGATCACCAGATAACCGGCGGGCTTGGCAGTGCGGTTGCAGAAGTTTTAAGCCGAAATAAACCACTGCCAATGGAATACATTGGACTTCAGGATACATTTGCGGAAAGTGGAAAGCCAGTGGAACTTATTAAAAAATATAAAATGGACGATGAAGCTATTATTGAAGCCGTTAAAAAAGTGATTAAAAGGAAATGAGCGATTTAGTCAGTGACTTAAAAAAAATAGTTAAAGGTGATGTGGAAAATGATGACGAAACACTTAGAACATTTAGTCACGATGCAAGCATTTTTGATGTTAAACCCAAAGTCGTAGTTTTCCCCAAAAACGTAAGTGACGTTGAAGCATTGGTAAAATACGTTGCGGAAAATAAGAAAAAAGATTCTTCGCTTTCTTTAACGGGAAGATCGGCCGGAACTGACATGGGCGGCGGACCTTTGAATGAATCAATTATTGTAAATTTCCAAAAATATTTTACCCATATTAAATCCATAAAGGATAAAGTAGGGACCGTGGAACCGGGTGTATTTTATCGGGATTTTGAAGTTGAAACTCTAAAACAAAACCTTATTTTTCCATCTTACCCCGCTTCACGCGGTATATGTGCCATGGGTGGGATACTCAATAATAATTCCGGAGGGGAAAAATCCCTGCAATATGGGACAACAGAAAAATATATCAGGAGAGTTAAGGTCGTATTGAGCGATGGAAAAACTTACGAATTTAAATCTCTAAATGAAGCTGAATTAAATATGAAAATGAAAAAAAATGATTTTGAAGGAGAAATATACAAAAAAATGTACAAACTAATAACAACTAATTATGAAGATATAACGCGCGCAAAACCAGATGTCACTAAAAATTCCGCCGGATATTTCTTGTGGAATATTTTAGATCGCGAAAAAAAGACATTTGATCTTACGCAGCTTTGGACAGGAGCTCAGGGAACGCTGGGATTGCTTCTGGAAGGAGATTTAGAACTTGTGCCAGTTCACGAACATAGAGGAATGTTGATTATTTATTTAAGAGATATGGCTCATCTTGGACAAATTGTTAATGAAGTATTAACTTTAGATCCAGAAAGCTTTGAATCTTATGATGATAATACGCTCAAGCTTGCGCTTAAATATTTCCCTGAATTTACAAAACAACTTGGCCCCATAGGAATGATTCAGGCGGGAATTGCATTTTTACCAGCGTTCATTTCAATGTTTACCGGCCGGAACCTGCCAAAACTTGTTTTGCAAGTAGATTTTACCAGTGATAGCCGGGAAGAAGTCAATAAAAAATTAGATGCTTTGCGGGAAAAGTTAAAACCGCTTCATCCTTTCACTCAAATAGCAGAAGAGGGTCAAGAAAAAAAATATTGGTTAGTTCGACGCGAAAGCTTTAACCTGCTGCGAAAAAAAATAAGAAACAAACACACTGTACCTTTTATAGATGATTTTGTAATTAAGCCGGAATTCATATCAGAAGTTATTCCTCAGGTAACTAATATTTTGAAAAAGCATCCGGAATTTATTTTTACCGTAGCAGCTCACGTAGGCAATGGAAATTTTCATATAATTCCACTCGCTGATATAAAAAACGACAATGTAAGACGCGCTATTCCAGAAATTGCTAATCAGGTATATAAAATTATTGCAAAATATAAAGGTTCAATAACGGGTGAACATAATGATGGAATAATCAGAACTCCTTACTTAAAGCAAATGTATGGAGAAAAAGTTTATTCTTTATTTGAAGAAACTAAAAAAATATTCGACCCCGATAATATTTTTAACCCAGGCAAAAAGGTTGGTGGAAGTATGGATTACGCTATGAGTCATATTAGGCTTGAGTGGTAATAGTTAAAATTCAGATTGTAGATCATTGCCTTATTTAAACCACTCGCGCAATGATTTTGGCCAACCTATCAGAAGAAGCAATGCAAGTGGTGCTCCCCAGTTTGCCCATCGTTCCACGAAGTCCCAGACAGGCTCACCGACGATGGGACGCACAAGCGCA